>JAOAAI010000009.1 GCA_026418955.1 Candidatus Goldiibacteriota bacterium
CCTTGCTAAAGATGTTTTACCAACTCCAGGTGGTCCTACAAAACATATAATAGGATCAGGGACTTTTTTATCCTTTATATTCTTTTTAACTGCTAAATATTCTATTATTCTTTCTTTTGGTTTTTCTAGTCCAAAATGATCCTCATTTAAAATCTTTTCAACATTTTTAATATCTAATTTATCTTTTGTTTTAAAATTCCATGGAAGATTTATAAGCCAATCAAGATAAGTCCTTATAACCGTTGCCTCTGCTGACATTGGCATCATTTTTTCAAGACGAGATAATTCCTTTAACGCTTTATCTTCTGCATCTTTTGGCATCTTTGCTTTTTTTATTTTTGACCTTAATTCTTCTATTTCATTATAGGTGGAATCTGTTTTACCTAGCTCTTTTTGTATTGCTTTCAATTGTTCATATAAATAATATTCTCGCTGGGATTTTTCTAGCTGACTTTTTACCTTTCCCTGTATCTTTCTTTCAATATCCAGTATTTCGTTTTCTCTATGTAAATAAGCAGATAATTGCTGTAATCTTTGTGTGGGGTCTTCCAGTTCTAATAACTTCTGTTTTTCTTCATGTTTTAAATAAATATGAGCAGCGATAACATCTGCAAGACGTCCAGGATGCTCTATTTCTGAAACAGACATAAGTGTCTCTGGAGGTATCTTTTTATTCATACGCACATATTTTTGAAATTCTTCCATAACCATGCGCATTAATGCTTCTGTCTCTTTTGTCTTTTCAGCACTTTCATTTATTCTTTCTATTGAAACTTCAAAATATGGCTCTTCTTGTAAATACTCTTTTATTTTTACTCGTGTCAATCCCTCAACTAGAACTCGTATAGCACCATCTGGAAGCTTTAATATCTGCAGTATTTCAGAAATTGTTCCGACTTGATATATATCTTTTTTCTGGGGATCGTCTGTTCTTGCATCTTTTTGTGCCACTAAAAATATTATTCTATCTCTCTCCATTGCCACTTCAAGCGCTTTTATTGACTTTTCCCTACCAACAAAAAGAGGTATCACCATGTTAGGAAAAATAACCAGATCCCTTAAAGCTAATAATGGAACTCTTTCTATTTTTTTCTCTTCTTCTTTATTTTGTTTTTCTTCTACATCGGACATATTACACCCCTTACGCAATTTTATCTGTTTTGATTGCTTCCAATTTATTTTTCCTACCTTCTACTATATCAAGATCAATAATAACTTCTCTAGCTCCTTTAATTGATGGTAATTCATACATGATATCTATCATTATTGATTCTATGATTGACCGTAGTCCCCTGGCACCTATTTCTTTTTTTATTGCTTCTCTTGCGACTGCTATTTTAGCCTCTTCTGTGAATTTAAAATTAACTCCTTCATACTTTAATAAAACTTCATATTGTTTTAAAATTGAATTTTTCGGTTTATCAAGTATATCTATCAATTCTTTTTCACCTAATTCAGAAAGTGAAGCTATGACAGGTACACGACCTACAAATTCTGGAATCATACCAAATTTTATTAAATCTATGGGTAGTGTTTGTGATAAGATTTCATATTTGTCTTTTACTGTAACACTTGATTCTTCTTTATTTTTATAACCAAAAACTTTCTTTTGCAATCTCTTTTGTACTATTTTATCAAGACCAACAAATGCACCACCTACTATGAATAAAATATTACGTGTGTTAACTTTAATATATTCCTGATATGGATGTTTTCTGCCACCTTTGGGCGGAATATTTGCAATCGTGCCTTCCAGTATTTTTAAAAGTGCTTGCTGGACACCCTCACCAGATACATCTCTTGTAATGGAAATATTTTCTGACTTCTTTGCAATTTTATCAATTTCGTCTATATAGACAATCCCTTGTTCTGCTAATTCTATATTAAAATTTGCATTTTCAAGTAATCTAAGTATAACATTTTCCACATCCTCACCAACATAACCAGCTTCTGTTAAAGTTGTTGCATCAGAAATTGCAAATGGTACATGCAAAATTTTTGCAAGGGTCTCTGCAAGCAGTGTTTTACCAGAACCAGTAGGTCCAATGAGCAGTATATTTGATTTCTGCATTTCTATATTATCTTTTGGTTTTAAAAATATTCTCTTATAATGGTTGTATACTGCTACTGATAATATTTTCTTTGCGGATTCCTGAGATATGACATACTGATCTAAAAAATTTTTTATTTCCTTTGGTGTTGGTAGTTTTTGTAAATTATATCTATGTTCTTCGTTTTCTTCTAATTCATCAACTTCCTTAAAAATATCTATGCACTCATTGCATATTGCACTACCATCGGAAATAATTATTTTTTTTACTTCTCTTTCCTTTTTTCCACAAAATGAACATTTATGCATATTTATTTTCCTTCTTTAGTAATTTCTTTTCTACTTTCTATTATTTCATCAATTATACCATAATCCTTTGCCTCTTCTGCTGTCATATAAAAATCTCTATCAGTATCCTTTTCTATTCTTTTAAGTGGTTGCCCTGTATGTTTTGAAAGTATCTTATTCAACCGATCTCTTAATTTTAAAATTTCTTTTGCATGTATATCTATATCTGTTGCCTGTCCTTGAACTCCTCCCATTGGTTGATGGATCAAAATTCTTGAATTAGGCAAAGCATATCTTTTTCCCTTTGTACCTGCAGCAAGTAATACTGCAGCCATACTTGCTGCCTGACCAACACAAATTGTTGTTACAGGTGATTTAATATATTGCATTGTATCATATATTGCCATACCAGAACTTACTATGCCACCAGGACTATTTATGTATAAAGAAATCTCTTTGCCTGAATCCTCGCCATCTAAAAATAAAAGTTGAGCAATTATTAAATTTGCTACTTCATCATCTATAGGCATACCTATAAAAACAATTCTTTCTTTTAATAATCTTGAATATATATCATATGCTCTCTCTCCTCTATCACCCTGTTCCACAACTATTGGTATCAAACTCATATTTCACCTCCGTATTAATTTAACAACGTTAATATATATTTATAAAATAGTTCAAATATAGTTCTAACTTTGTTGTTATTATTTAATAAATATTTATGAACTATTTAGAACTATTTATTAACATTTTTTTCTGCATATTCTAAAAGTTTATCTATGACTCTATCTTCAAGTAACTGTGCTTTTAAAATATCCCAATTAGGTTTTGCTCTTTTTATCATTGCATCCGCATCTTCTTTATTTTCTGCGGCTATTCGCTTAATTTCATTTTCAATATCAGAATCTGTTATTTCAATACCTTCTACTTCTCCAATTTTTCTTAAAATATATCTCAAACGCACATTTTCTTCTGCTGTTTTTAATTGTGCTTCTCTTATTTTTGCTCTATCCATCCCTAATTTTTCAATTGATAATCCTTGAGAAAGAAGTCTATTTTCATAGCGTCTTAAAAGCTCATTTGCCTCCATTTCTACTAGACTTCTTGATACTTCAAATTGATTATCTTTTAAAAGTTCATTGAATATCATCTCAATATTTTGTATTCTTATCTGCTGTTTAAAATATTTTTCAAGTTCTTTTTTTATAAAATCTATCATTTCATCTTTTGTTTGATAGGGGCCACCTAAAGATTTTACAAACTCATCATTGAATTCTGGCACCTGTAATTCTTTTATTGATTTTACTTTTATTCTAAATACTGCATCTTTACCTGCAAATTTTTTATTAAAATAATTATCTGGAAACTTTGTTTTTATCTCTCTTTCTTCTCCTTTTTTCATTGTCTTTATACCATTTTCAATGTCTGCAAGAATGGTTCCATCGCCAATTTTTATTAATTCATTTTCTCCGGTTAAATCTGGTTCTGGTTTTCCATCAATAAATCCTATGATTGATGCAACAATATAATCCCCTTCCTTTATCTCATCTTTTTGAACTTCTTTTAAAACACCCCGTGACTGTCTAATTTTATTTATTTCTCTATTAATATCTTCCTGTGTGACTTCTTTGAAATGTCTGAGTTGAACTTTTATCCCCTTATAATCTTTTATTTCAAATACAGGATTCACTTCTACTATTATTTTAAAACTCAAATTATTTGGTAGTTCCGATTTAACATCTCCTAATATGGGATCTACCACCATATGTAATTTTGTTTCATCAAGTATCTTTCTGGCTGTGTCTAATATTAAATCTTTCTGAGTCTCATCATGTATTGTTTTTTCAAACATTTTTTTTACAATTTCTTCTGGAGCCCTACCTTTCCTATAACCATCAACCAGGGCATTATCTTTTACATTTTTTAATATCCTTTTATACACTGGCTCAATATCAGTAGCATCAAGATTAACCTCTATCACCTTGGTACAATTTTTTTCATCTTTTATTTCATATTTCATTAAAATCCTCCTTAAAAATTAAAATGGTGCGAGGAGAGGGACTTGAACCCACACCCGGAACCGGACCAGATCCTAAGTCTGGCGCGTCTGC
>JAOAAI010000061.1 GCA_026418955.1 Candidatus Goldiibacteriota bacterium
ATAATCAGCAAATTTTACAATATCACAATCAGACATGAAGAGATTTAAAATATCCAGCATTTGTTTATCAACTTTTAATTCCTGTAACTTTTTAAGTATTTCACGTGTTGTAAGTTCGTTTAAAGAAACCTTTAAATGCATGGAGAGAAAATAACGAACCGCTTCATATATATCAAAATAATATGATTTTATATTGTTTTTTTTCAAATGTTCTCTTGCGGATTTTAATTTTTTTATTGCTTCTTTTCTATAGTCAATATCATATTGTGTAATTACTGGTTCGGATGGCTTTTTAAAAATGAATAATGCTGCAAGTGTAAGAGCAACAATAAATAGAATAATCACTACAATATAAGGTATTAAATCCGAAAATCTGAATTGTAATTTTGTTTTTATCTCTCTTATATCTTCCTCTATTTCCTGAGTGGGTGTAGGTATGACTTGTGTTATATTTTGTTTTGGTTTTCCTGAATCTACATAAATTGTAATTGGTTTTGTTTTTATTGTTTCAATATTTCCTGTTGCTGGATCTCTAAATTTTACATAAGCAGAATCAATAATAATTTCTCCACTTTTAACAGGTATTAGTTCATATTGCATATTAGTAGTTATTGTGGCAGCCATATTAATTATTGAGACACTATTTTGAGAATAACTACCTACCACTCTAAAACCATCAAAAGATGGCGGAATAACCTCTGGTGTAAAATTACCAGTTCCTTGTCTTTTTACAGTTACTGTATATAATATTGAGTCACCTAGCTTCACTTTATTTTTATCAACAGTTGCTGATGCTTCAACTGAAGTCTGAGAAAATAAATTGGAAAAAAAAGTCATTAGAAAAAAAAATACTATAATAGACTTCTTTTGCATCTAATCCTCCATTTTCATTTACTAAAAATCTTTAAAAACGGTTTTTTAATTGAAATTGCTCTTTCAGGACACAATTCATGACAGCAAAAACATCTAATACATTTATTATAATCACATATTATACCAATATCTTTTCCTTTGTAAAGAAGTGCAGTAACTGGGCAATGCTTGACACACACCTGACAGCCTGTGCACTTTTCTTTAATAAATATTGGTTTGGACAATGTCCAGTTTCTCAGTAATCTTATCAAATAACCAAACAAACCGCGTCTTTCCTCATCAGATGGCATTATAAATCTCTTTATAATACCTGGATTTTCACCAAGAATTTTATATTCAATATCTTTATTTTTATTTATATACTCTTTATAGACTCTATTTGTATAAATTCTATACGGATCAACATCAATAAATTCAGGAATTACTCTATCCACAGCAAATCCATTTTCTCCCATAATTATGAGTCCAAGATTAACAGGCATACCCGATGTTCCAGGCCCTTCTCCCTCCATAGCAAGAATACCATCAACAATATTAAAATGCGGTGGAATTGCTCTATAAATATCCACTAGTATTTTTGCAAATTGAAGTCTATCGTGATCTGCTTTTGCATGATATTCTAATTTTTTAAATCCTGGTATAATACCAAACATATTTTTTACACATAAAGACATCTGCATCAATACGTGTGTTTTTAATTTTGGTAAATTTATTATTTTATCCATTTCAAGTAATCTTTTATCAACCATGAATTTTCCAAAAACCAATTTATCCTTTATCTCTATTTCTGTATCGGCAACAAATTCAATTAATTTTATATTCTCTTCCTCAATAACTTTTTTCAAACCACTTATTGCAGCTACAGTTGCAAAGCCACTAACCCCGGGTGATTCACCGATGTATATTTTATCGGTTTTCTCCTTTAAAACCTGAATAACTGCCTTAATAAATACAGGATGAGTTACAATGGCAGTTTCTGGTTTAGATGGTTGTAAATAATTTGGTTTTAATAAAATTTTTTCATCTTTTTTAATAAATTTATCAATACCACCTAATTCTTTAAAACCAACTCTTATAATATTTTTTATCTCTTCAAGTTCATATGACAAACATCTCCTAACATAAATATTATTCACTTTTCCCCCCATCATGAATTGTTTTTGTCTTTAAAAAGGAGTTACTTCATCTTCTATACCGAATAAGAGATTATCAATTTCTCTTGCATTTTCTTCGTCTGTGCCACCTTTCACATCTAGTGCGATATGTGTCCAATAGGATATACTGTATAAAAAAAGTAAAAATTTTTTTGAATTAATATCTGTCTCATTAAATATGTGAACAGGAAATTCTTCTGGGCCACCGAGATAAATTTTAACCTTAAATCCTTTTTCTTTTGATTTCTCAATATTTTTTAAAAATTTACTTACAAATTTTATTGGCTCTGTTACTCTTAAATAAAAATTTTTACCTTCTGTTTTATGTTTTACCATGATTGTCTCCTCATTTAATTTATGATTTAAAATTTAAAAATTATAAACCATAAATCTTAAATCATAAATTTATTGATCATCTATTATGGACATTTTTAACAAACACATTTAGCGAACATCAATAGAGAACATTTTTTCCTATGCCTGAAAAGCGTCTTGCAAAATTTCCATTTTTACAATTTTTTGTCCGTTTAAAATTACTCCAACAACATCAAATCTGATATAAACATTTTTTATATTATTTTCAGCCATATATTGTTGTGCTGCCAAAATTATCTTTTTTTGTTTTCTTTCATCAACAGCCTCAAAAGGACAAACTTTTTTATCAATATCACGAGCTTTTACTTCAACAAAAATAATAAGTGGTTTTCTTTTATCCTCTGCAATTATATCAATCTCGCTGAAACGTGTCCTATAGTTCTGCTTTATTATATTATATCCTTTTTTCCTTAAATAATCAGCAACCGTTGCTTCATAAAATTTTCCTTTACTGCGTAAATTTATACTATTAACCATTTTTAATTTTAATTAATTTTTCAATTGGTTTATAAGATTTCCTATGTATTTCACAAGGACCAAATTTTAAAAGTGCATTAATATGTTCTTTTGTACCATAACCTTTGTGGTTTATAAAACCATAATGTGGAAAAATTTTATGATAATTTTTCATTATTCTATCTCTATATACTTTTGCAAGAATTGAAGCAGCGGCGATTGATAAACTCTTCTCATCCCCATTTACTATGTGTTCAACTTTAAAACCATCTATAGTAAAATTCATATTACCGTCAACGAGGATGATTTCAGGTTTTTGTGTGAGTTTTTGAATGCAATTCTGCATAGCCATGATAGTAGCAGATTTTATATTATGTTTATCAATCACAATATGTGAAACTTCTGATATCGCATAACAGATACTTGCATCAATGATCTTTTGGTAGATATTTTCTCTTTTATTTTCAGATAATTTCTTTGAATCATCAACATCTGATAATAACTCCAATTTATTTTTATCAAGAATCACAGAAGCAGCAACAACTGGACCTGCCCAAGGTCCACGACCTGCTTCATCAACTCCTGCAATAAGGCAATTATATTTTAAATCAAATTCAAGCAATTTATTAAAATTTTTCATAATTTAATGCTTTTTTTTATAAATTTCAATTTCATCCATTAAATATTCTTCTAAAATTTCTTCATTCATATCTTCTTCATAAAAAATATCAATATCTTCTTTTAATTCTTCCCTATCTATTTTCTCAAGTATTGCCTCTTCAATAAATTCATCAATATTTTTATTTTTTCTCAAACAAAAATCTTGCAATATTTTCTCAACTCTGGAACTAATTTTTATTTTTCTTGTTTCGTACATTTTTCGCCACCTTCTCCTGTTTTTTAATTGCTTTTGTTTCATTTTCGCCCCATAATTTTTCAAGAGAGTAATATTTCCTTGTTTTTTCATCAAAAATATGTAATAAAATATCATCATAATCAATTACAACCCAATTTGAATCAAATTCACCTTCACTATGGACTGGTAAATAATCATATTTTTTCATCTCTGTTAAAATATAATTTTTAAGTGCTTTTATATGTATAGTGGACATTGCAGAACAAATAATAAAATTGTTCCATATATCTGATTGTTTTTTGGTATTAAGAACCACTATATCCTGCGCTTTTTTTTCTTTCAATAATTCAATTAATTTTTTCAGTTTATCCGATGATTTTACTTTCTTTTTCATTTTTTCACTCCAAATTTAAAAAGTAAAACGCCTACTTGTTCTTCATTTGAAAAGGTAAGTGGATCAAATTGAAGTTTTCTTGCCTGAGATATTGCCATTCTATCAAGTTCAGGATAACCTGATGTGCGTAAGAGTTTAACATCTTTTATAATACCACTTGATAATACTGTTATTTCTATCATTAATTCTGTTTCCTCTGGTAAATTTTCTGGAAATTTCCAATCAATCCTTTTATATTTCCTTGTTGCTATTGCTCCAGTTATAGTTGGTTCCCCTCCTGCCACAGCACCCTCTTCCACTATTGCTTCTCCCTGCTCATCTTTGATTTCTTCTGTTTCATCTTTTGAAAAAGAACGTAGCTTATCCCTTGTTATGCCCATATCAAGTTTTGCTTTTTCATCTTCAATTTTTTTAAGAAGCATTTTTGTATCAGAAATTTCTGTTGTTTTTTTAACTGGTCTTTTTTTTAAAACTGTTGCAACCTTTTTTTCCTGTTTCTTTTCAAGTCCTATTGATTTTTTTTCTTCGCCTTTTTCACCCATGCCATAATTATAATCTACTAAAGTAACATCTGTGATCAGTGCAACATATTTAGGAGGAGTTTTAATTACAACCTTTGAAAGTATAAAAATCAAAAATAAATGCATAAACATTGATAATATTAAAGAAGTTAAATCTATTTTATCCCTACTCATTTATTACCTTTTTTATCTTCATCAGGAATTGTTGTAATTGCTAGTTTTTCTGCGCCTGCCTCTTTTGCTATGCTCATTACTCGCACCATTTCTCCATGAAAAGCCATTTTATCACCTTCTATTATTACTGTTGTGTTACCTGTTTTATTTATTTCATTTTTTATTCCTTGTAGCAATTCCTGCTCATCTTTCACGCTGTTTCCATTTAAAAACATACTGCCATCTGAAGTTATAGCCACGATTATATTTTTATTATTTAGAGATATCTCAGATGGGGCTTTGGCTGAGGGAAGATTGATTTTTATATTACCCTGAATTATAAAAGGAGTTGTTACCATAAAAATTATAAGCAAAACAAGTATGACATCTGTTAAAGGTGTAATATTTATCTCAAAAATTAATTTTTCTTTTTCTCTTTTTTTAAGCATGTTTAAACCTCTTCAATAATATCCACAAGTTCTGATGATGCATTTATGCATTCTGTCTCAATTGTATCAATCCTTTTCACAAAAAGATTATAGGCAACAACAGCAGGGACTGCAACAAAAAGACCCATAGCAGTTGCAACAAGTGCTTCTGCAATTCCATTTGCAACAACTGATGGTCCACCACCAGTTGCAAGAGAAAGATCATGAAAAGCTCTTATAATACCAAGAACAGTTCCAAATAAACCTATAAAAGGAGTGACGTTTCCTATGGTTCCTAAAATATCAAGGTATTTATGCATTCTTTCTGCTTCAAAATTCAATTCTCTCTGCATCACTCCTTCCAATTTAACCCTATCCAGATCTTTATTTTTAAGCCCTGCCAAAATTACCGCAGCAACAGGACCAGGAGTTGATTCTGCAAGCATTATTGCGCCATCAAAATCTTTTTTCTGAACCATCTTTTTTATCTTCTCCATGAATTCTTTTGTATCTATTTTTATCTGTAAAAATCTTATCATCCTTTCAATTATTATCCACCAAGATAATATTGATATACCAAGTAAAACAAATACAGTAACACCACCTTTTAAAAACATTTGCCAAAAATTTAACTCTCCAAACATTTTTTCCTCCTGCTTTAAATTAATTAATTTAAAAATTTACTATTACTTAAAATATATGTTAATTATTTTAATTTTTATTTAATATTTTATTATTAAAATTTTAAAATAACTCCTAATCCTAAATTTAATTTTCTTTGCTTGTAATAATATAACAAATAATAGTTATTGTTCAATATGTTATTTATATAACCGGTTACTGTAAAATTATCTGAGATTATTTTTGACACTGATAAATCTAAAGCCATATACGGCGGAATTAATTCTGATACTGTTCCATATTGTGCTGATTCACCTTTTGCAGAAGCAGTAAATTCCCATCCAACGGGTTGATATACAAATCTTAAAGTTAAAATATTATAAGGAATGTATGTTACATTTAATGTTGACGAAATAATATTATTATAATTATAATCCAATAAAATTTTAAATTCTTTTATCTGTAGAGTTTCAAATCTTATCCCCAAGAAACTATAATCCAAATTACAGTTATAATAAGTAAAAATATAATCATTCGGTCTATTATTTAGAAAAATATAATTACTTACACTTTTGAAACCATAATATATATCAAGAAACATTTCTAAAAAATTAATGTTTATTCCAGATACTAAATTAATCTTCTCCAAAGACGGCTTATAAGAATCATTTGCAATTATAAAAGGCTTTTTTAATTCTTCTATATTTGATATCACATTCATCTGCGGTTTAAAAATCGCGTAAAAAGATAATCCGGCGATTAAATCATAACTTGCAAAAACATATGGACTCATTCTGAATTCACTATTTACTTGCTTAAATTGTTGCACTCTTACACCACCTTGTAGTATTAATGGTTCAAAATAAAGTATTGATTTAAATAAAAAATCAAGATAAATAGGATTATAAATTTTATTTTGTAAAAAATTTTCTCCTCCATATATATCAGCATTTAAAGTTGTTTTCACTCTTTTCTGTTGCTCAACATTGAAATCTTTTTCAATATAGAATTTTAGATTCAATCTATTTTCTTTATATAAGAAAGCATTATTAGAATTAATTTGATCAAAATAATTATAAAGCAAAGATATATCACCAGTAACATCCCCTATATTACCAGAAAAATTAACTCCTAAATTAAAATCCTTCAAATTATATAAACTTAAAAAATCATTTAAAGGATATGGATTTGAATATTGATTTATATTAAATTTAATTTTATAAAGAGCATTTATTTCATCATATTTTGTGCCATAATAACCAGAAAAAGAATTTAAATGTACATAAGTATTTCTGTCATTTATAATCTCATTATCAAAATTTAGATGATATAATTTTACAATAAGGCGATTATTTTCATTAAAATATTTTCCGAACATTCCATCTGCCATTAATGTATTATATGACCCAGCAGTTAACTTTAACTTACCAAAAAAATCTCTAATATTTGATATATCCTGAAAGTGTGGAGAAAAACGTTCTTCATTTAAATAAGAATAAGGCATATTTACTTTACCTTTTTCATATAATACAGATTTAACATCTTCAAGATTTTCAAGGCTACCTGTTTCTCTTTTTAGAAGTATTTTTGTATCAATCTGACCTGTTATCAAAATCTCAGGGATTTTAAAATCAAATCCTTCGCCTTTTTTTATTGTTAGTGTATCACCTCTTGTTTCAACCGCATATTTATCTTTTTCATAATGTTTCTGTTCTTCAATATCTGTAATAGTATCTTCTTCCTGAGCAAAAATGATTGAAAAGCAAATAACTAAAATAATTTGCAATAAAAAAATCTTTTTTATCATTGTTTAAATTTCTCCTGTATAGGTGTAGCAGGATTAAGCAATTTATATTGTTCATTTAAAAGTTCTATCTTCTTTTTTGCGATAGTACGGTATTTTTCATTTTTTGTAACACTAAAAATTTTTTCATATGTTGATATTGCTTGTTTT
>JAOAAI010000041.1 GCA_026418955.1 Candidatus Goldiibacteriota bacterium
AGTAATTCTCCAAGCCGTTTTGCCATTTTTTACTTTGCCTCCATGAATCTTTTCACTTCCTGACCCATCAGTTTTCGTTGTAATATTTCTCTTTTTACTATAATATAAAAATAACTCGGCGGATTTTCTCTCAAACCAACATTATTAAAAGTGATCTTACCTGTCACACCATCATGATTTGTCTCTTTGATACATTTTATAAAATTTTCTCTATCAATCACATTATTATTATAACATAATTTAATAATAGAAACAGCATCATAAAGATAGGCAAGATGTTTATCCACATTTTTTCCTGTTTTATAATATTCAGTTAAAAATGGTCTAAATTTTTTCAGTTTATAAAAATTATCAGGCGCAATATCAGCATAACATGATTTCTCAGCTTCATTTTTTAACTTTTTTATAAAATTTCTGTTACCTATGGTACTTGTTGACAAAAATAATGCACCAGTCTTCATTTCATATGATTGCCTAGCAAAATTAATTGATTGATCAAGTGAGCCAATAAAAAAAATCGCCTGAATTTTTAAATCCCTTAAACGCAAAAGTATATTTGTAAAATCAGTTCTAGTAGACTCCACACTTCTTAAATAATCCACTCTACCACCATTTCTCTTTACTGTTTCTGAAAACTTTTCTGCTACTTTTAAATAGTCAGAAACATCTTCCGAATAAACAATTGCATAGTATCTTTTATCAAGTACTGCCACTGCAAATCTTGCTAGATCCTGCGCCAATTGCACTTCACTCGGACAAATTCTGAAAACATTCTGTTTGTTCAAGTAATTAAAATCAATGAAATCTTTTGATAACGAAATCAAAGGTATGTCATTTATCTCATCAATTATTTTTTTATGTTTTTCATTAAAACAACCAAGAACAGCCAACAAATTTGGCGTATTTTTTATATAGTCAACAATTTGTTCATTGTTTTCATCAAAAAATAAAGGCTTTATCTTCATATCCGTATCATTTCCACGCAAAGATAATTCAAAACCTTTATAAAGAGAATCGGTTGTCGCATTTAAAGAATTACCAATAAAACCAATATAGTAAAAATTATTTGCAAAAATAGTTAAATTTAAAAGCATTATTAAATTTATTAAAATAAAAAATCTAATAAACACAAACACCTCCTTTTTCTATTTATTATATAGTATAATAATAAAAAAATAATGTCAAGAACAGCACTCAATTAAGTTAATGTAAAAAATTTCTCTTTCTCACAAAAGTGAAAGCAAGAATAATAGAATGTTGAAATTAAAAAAAAATATTTATAATTAATTATTGCAAATATTAATCTTGGTTTTATAAAATGTTCAAACATTTTTGATGATAACGAAATGTATTAATAATGCTTAAAAAATATTTTGGATATAAGAAAATATGTTTTAAAATATACAAATATATTTTATTAAAATAATTTAAAAAATTCTTGTCTATAAAAAATAATATGTTATCATATTTCTGTTTTAAAATTAAAGGAGATGAAAAATGAAAGTATTCAAACCAATAGATCATTTATCTGACAGTGATTATTATAAAAAAAAGCGTATTAAGTTAATACTGTTTATTGTTGTAGGTGTTATATTTGGTTATTTTATTTTTTATTTTTCAGGAAAAAATTTAAAACATTTTATCTATATTAAAAGTGGTATATCAAATTTTGAAAAAGGCAAATTATCTTATGCAATGTCAGATTTTAACAAAGCCTTGAATATTAAACCGAATTCACCTATTGCTCTTGATGGACTAGGACTTATTTATGTAAAACAGGGAGATTATGAAAAAGCAATTAAAATCTATACTGAAGCAATTGCAGCAGGTCTTAAATCAAACAGTTTAATCAATCATGTGAAATATGGAAATATATATCTTGACAACGGATTTTATAAAAAAGCAGAACTGGAATTCACCCAAGCAATTAGGTTAAAAAATACAGATTCAAAGGCACTCTTTGGACTTGGTTGCTGCTATCATGCTTTTGGTAATCTAAATCAGGCAATAAATTATTATACAAAAGCACTAACATATAATCCAAAATTCACTCCTGCAAGAAAAAATCTATCCATAGCAGAAGAAGAAAAAAACAAAGGTGCAATATATTACTTATATGACAGAAATGGAGAACCACTTGCAAGATATAATTTGCTCTCAGGAGAAAATAAAAAAACATATCTGCTTGACTTTAGGACAGCACATGTGATTGGATTTGATAGCGAAAAGCATGGTAAATATGGAATTGAAAAATATTTAGAACAATATCTACAGGGTAATAAAATATATCTCACAATTGATTCACATATACAACAGACAGTTGCAAAAATAATGGGATGGTATAAAGGCGCAATTGTAATTCTCAATCCTGCAACCGGAGAAATACTAGCAATATACAGCCAACCAACATTCAATCCAAATAACATTGACAAGGATTGGAATAAAATAATAAACAACACAAATAAGCCACTTATAAATCGCGCAATTGAAAAATTATATGAACCAGGTTCAATTGCAAAAGTATTGACTATATCTGCCTTTTATGAAAATGGATTAAAAGAAAATGATGTATTTCCTATCCGTTGTGGTGGTTCTACAATGTTTTCAAATAAACCATTTTGGTGCTGGGATAAACATGGCAAAGTAAAATCAATAGAACAAGCAATTGAAACATCTTGTAATATTGCAAGTGCTTATATGGGATTTTCTCTAGGCATAAATGTTTTATCTGAATTTGCAAACCGTTTCGGTTTTAACAGGGATATTGATATTGGTTTCTATGATCCTTTAAGAAAAGAGAAAATTTCAATCCCTATATACAAAAGCATATTCCCCACAGAAGTTAAGGATAAATTTGAATTAGCCCAAGTAGCAAGTGGACTAACTCCTTCAAAACAAAATCCATATCTTATAACACCGCTTCATGCTGCAATACTCGCACAGATAATAGCAAACAATGGATTCTATGTAAATCCATATATAATTAAAGAAATAAGAAATATAAATGGAAAACTTATATATAAAAATACAATGTCAGAACCCAAAAGAGTAATATCATCAACAACAGCTGTTAAAATAAAATCACTCATGGAAAGAGTTGTACAAGAAGGGATAGGAAAAAAAGCAAAAGTGAAAGGCCTAATTATTGCAGGAAAAACAGGCACATCAGGCGGTAGTAAAGGATTAAATGCTTGGTTTATTTCCTTTGCTCCATCTGATAAACCCGAATATGCTATGGCAATACTCTGCGATGAAGAAGGTAAAGGTATGACCATAGCAGCACCGATTGCCGCTGAAATCTACAAAGCATTATTAAAATAATTCATTCATAGTATGAATATACCTATACTTTTATATCACAAAATTGTAAATGACCATGAGAAAACAGATGACAACTTCTCTATTTCTATTTCTACATTCAAAAATCATATTGAATATTTAAAAAATAAAAATTATGTTACTATCTCACTAAATGAATTGTTAAATTATCTTTTTTCAAAAACAAAACTTCCAAAAAACTGTATTATTATAACATTTGATGATTCCTATAAAAATATTTTAACCCTTGCAAAACCCATCCTTGATAATGTAGGATTTAAGGCAACTGTTTTCGTAGTATCCAAATCAATAGGATTATATAATTTTTGGGATAATCCTGATGAGCAAAGAAAAGAACCTTGCCTTGATAAAGACGAATTGCTTTCACTTATAAAAAGTGGTTGGGATATTGGTTCTCATTCTTTAACACATGCCCATTTTTTTAAAATCACGGAAGATAAAATAATAAAAGAAATCTATGGCTCTAAATTTGATCTGGAACAAACACTGAAAACAGATATTTTATCTTTTGCATATCCATTTGGAGAATATAATAATAAAATAAGGGAGTTTGTGATAAAAGCCGGTTATAAACTCGGTTTCTCCATTATATCTCCTGCCTTAACAGTAACTGGGGATCCTTTCCTAATAAGAAGGATTTTAATTAAAAAATCCGATTCCTTTGAAGATTTTAAACGCAAGATATC
>JAOAAI010000101.1 GCA_026418955.1 Candidatus Goldiibacteriota bacterium
AGATGTGTATAAGAGACAGTTGTTGTCCTATTGCACTACATATAATAATATTAGCATCTGGAAATTCTTTTATTATTTCTTTAACTACATCAATACCACCAATATCTGGCATAATCATATCTGTAATAAAAACATCAGGTTTTAATTTTCTGTATAGTTCTATAGCTTCCCTTCCATTAGATGCCTCTCCCACTATTTGAAAACCGGCAGGTTCCAGAATATTTTTTAGCATAATACGCATAAAAGAAGCATCATCTGCCAATAAAACTCTTTTTGACATATATAACCTCCATAAATTTGTTATAAGGCATCCTCTTTTCTCTCGCCGGTTCTGATTCTAATTACATCCGTTATTTCTGAAACAAATATTTTACCATCACCCAGTCTTCCTGTTCTTGTTACATCTATTATATCATTGACCACTTTATCCACTTCATTATCTTTAAGAACAATTTCTATTTTTATTTTAGGTGAAATCTCAATTAAAATATTTTTATCTTTTAGAATATCTATCTGTTTTTTTTCATAACCAAACCCTTCAACATTGGTTACCGTAATACCCTTAACTCCCACATCAATCAATTTTTTCTTTAAATTATCAAATTTATTTGGTGGTATTATCACTGTCACTTTTTTCATCTGATTTTACTTTATTATTTTACGCTTACTCTGTGATGGAGAAATCAAAATTTCTCTCTTCCATAGTTCAACCATTCTTATATTTTCCTGCGCCTGTTTTGCAAGTTCTGAACCATTATTTCTTTCTATATACTTTGTCCACATTTCAATTGCCTCATCCCACCATGATTTATGTCGATAAACTTCTCCTAATTTATAATATATTTCTTCATATTCACTATTCAATTCAAGAGCTTTGTGATATTCAATATCAGCTTCATCCCACCATTCTTTTTTAAAATATGCTTCTGCAAGTAATAAGTGTGCTTTGAAATTCTTTGAATCCTTGGAGATCACATTTATAAAAACTTTTATTGCTTCATCATAATTACCGTCTTCAATATATGCAAGTCCTAAATTATTATATGCATCTATATTTTCCGGCTGCAACTCAATAACTTTTTTATATTTTACAATAGCATCCTTCAAATGTCCAGTGTTTCTATATGCATTGGCAAGATCATAATAATAAGATGGCTCATCTGGCTTTTCTTTTATTTTTTCAAGCAATTTTTCAATTGTTTCTTTAAAAATAATATCCTTTTTTTTAGCAGATTCCAAATTTTTTTGAGCCACAGTATAGTTAGGTTCTATTTCAAGTGCTTTTTTAAAATATTTTTCCGCTTCATCAAAAAAGTTCTTTTTATAATATGCAACTCCCAGATTATTATATGCCTTGTAATAATTTTTATCTATTGATACTGCCTTTTTATATTCTTCTATGGCTTTATCTAAATTTCCAAGATTTTTATATGCAACACCTAAACTATTATGGGCAATTGCATTATCAGGCTGAACCGCCAAAACCTTTTGATATTCAATTATTGCTTCTTCATATCTTCCTTTATCTGTTAATATCAATCCAAGATATAAATTCACTTCTGGTTTTTTTATATAAGGTGGGATTAATTCTATTGCTTTACGCAGTGCTGTAATTGCCATATCATAACTTTTCTTTTTGTAAAAACATAGCCCTAAATAATAATGTGTTTCATCATCATATGGTTCTTTCTTTAACTGAGACATTAATTTTTCAATAGCCTCATCTATGTTATCTTCTTTATATGCTATTATTCCATAATGCAAATCTTCCTTCATAAATTCCGGATTTTCTTCTTTTATTGCATTAATTACTTCACGTGCTTTTTCAAATTCTTTCATTTCTCTATAAGCTATAGCTATATTTATTTTT
>JAOAAI010000178.1 GCA_026418955.1 Candidatus Goldiibacteriota bacterium
TCCGGATGGTCAACCCTTAATATGCCCATATTTGCTCCACGTCTCGTTCCACCTTGTTTTACTGCTTCTGTAGCTGCATTAAAAACTTTCATAAAAGAAACAGGACCGGATGAAATTCCAGAAGTTGTCTTCACTTTATCACGGTTTGGTCTTAAACGAGAAAAAGAAAAACCAGTTCCACCGCCACTTTTATGAATCAATGCTGAATTTTTAATTGCCTCAAATATTCCTTCTATTGAATCTTCAACAGGTAATACAAAACAAGCAGCAAGTTGCTGTAAATCTCTGCCAGCATTCATCAAAGTGGGTGAATTGGGTAAAAATTCAAGAGATGCCATCATATTGTAAAACTCTTCTGTTGTTTTCTCAATATCTGCATTTTTATCATATAATTTATCTGCAGATGCAATATTTTCTGCCACCCGTAAAAACATTGCCTCAGCATCCTCTATAGGATTACCCTTATCATCTTTTTTAAAATACCTCTTTTTTAAAACAGTTAAAGCATTTTCTGTAAGTTGTGGTTTGATTCTTTCGCTCATTTAATATTACTCCTCTTTTATTTTTTGGGTTTATAATTATAAGTTAATTATAAATAAAGTCAAGAGTAGGAAAAATTTTATTTATATTTGTTTTGCTAAATAAAAAATTATAAATTTATTTTATGCTGTTCCCCTAATTATAAGTTCTGGTTCGAATATTATTTTGGTCTGCTCTATTTTACCGGTTTCTATCATTGAATCAAGAATACGCAGTGCAGCTCTTCCTATACTTTCTATGGGCTGTTTTACTGTTGTGAGGCCTGGTTTTGAAATTGATGCCATATTTATATCGTCATAACCAATAAGAGCAAGATCATGCGGGATATCAATATTTAATTTTGCTGCTTCATCCATGATGCCTAAAGCCACCATATCTCCTGCTGCACAAAATATAGCATCCAATTTTACTTTTCTTTCAACAAAACTACGTAGTGACTGCTCTCCTTCTTCAAATGTATAGTTAATAATTTCTATTACTTTATTTTGATCAAAAGCAATATTATTATCCATTAAAGCTTTTTTATATCCTTCAAATCGTTCTATTGGTGTTATTCCAACGCCCTCAGATTTCATCTGCCCTACCACAAGTCCTATATTTCTTTTACCTTTATCAATTAAATATTTAACAGCATCATAAGCCCCTTTAAAATTATTTAATTTTACACTTGGAAATCCCTCCGCCTCTTCATCAATAAATATTACAGGTATTTTTTTATTTTTTAATTCTTTTAAATCATCCTGTTCAAATTTTAAAAACATTGATATTACTCCATCTGCCAGTTTTTCGGATAAAATTGCACGTAATAATTCTCTTTTTCTTTGTTGATTTCCCCCGGTTGAGTATTGATTTAATGTGTATTTTCTGCCTAGATCTGAGTTTTGTTTTTCAAAACCATTTATAAGATATACTTCATAAAAAGAAAATGAATTCAGATAAGCAGTAATAATAGCTATTGTATTTGTTCTTTTCCTATTTAAATCACCTGTTATAGATTCATAGTCATAATTTAATTCTTTTATTGCATCCAAAACTCTTTTTTTTTCTTCATGAGAAATTTCAAAATCATTATTTATGACTTTTAAAACTATATCCTCAGTTACACCAGCTTTTTTTGCAATCTGTTTTATTATTGCATCCATTTTTTTCTCCGTTTTTTATATTTTACAAAAAATAACTTACTTTTTCAAATATTTTTTATTGATTAAATTTTAACATTTTGATAATATAATATAAACAAACTGTTATTTAAATAAATTTTACAGAGATAAATTTAAAAAGGGAATATACCCTGCTGTGTTGGTGTAGAAGTCATATTTTGGCCCAACACAAATAAAATTGGGAGCCAGAACCTGATTTCTGTGTGCAAGCCTCCCTATGCAGGAGGAAGCCTAATGAATCAGCGAGGCACCCACCTGTTTATACAGGGACCAAAATTGAACTTCTCACGGCATGGGCGGGGTTTAAAAATTTTTGTGGTGAAAAAAAGAAATAAATGTTTAAAAAATATAAAACACGTAAAAATAAAATAGAGTTAAATATTAA
>JAOAAI010000237.1 GCA_026418955.1 Candidatus Goldiibacteriota bacterium
TGGATCAAGTCCTATTGTTGGCTCATCCAAAATCAAAATTTCAGGATCATTTATAATTGCCTGAGCAAGCCCCACCCTCTGTCTATAACCTTTTGAAAGTTTGCCAATTATCCTATTTTTAACATCAGTCAAACCTACCTCCTCCATCACTTTTGCAACATGAGAATCAATTTTTTCCTTTGGAACACCTTTTATCTCTGCTATGAAACGTAAATATGATAAAACATCAAGTTCTTTATAAAGTGGCACATTTTCAGGCATGTAACCTATTTTTTCTTTTGCCTTCATTGGGTTTTCAACAACATCAAAACCAGCAATTTTCACTTCACCCTCAGTTGGTTGAAAAAAACCAGTTATGATTCTCATTGTTGTAGTTTTACCAGCACCATTAGGACCTAAAAAACCAACTATCTCTCCCTTTTTCACTTCAAAAGAAATTGAATCAACTGCGACACGGTTACCGAAACGTTTTGTCACATTTTTAAGTTCTATCATAAAAACCTCCAATAATTTTAAATAATATTCTATATAACTTACTCTAAAATTTCTAATTTATGTTTGTTATAAATAACTAAAAATTTTTTAAAAAATAAATATCTTATATTATTTATATATTTAGTAAAAATTTTTAACTAATTTTATATTAAACATTATTTATAGAAACCACTAATTTATTTTTGTTCCATTAAATTTAATAATTCATATTCTTTAATTTTGCAAATTTTTCAATTAATTCCTTTTCTTCTTTTGTTTCTGCTTTAGGAATTTCAACATCCAATTCAACAAAAAAATCGCCTTTTCTTCCTGTTTTTATATCTCTTGCTCCAAATCCCTTAATTTTTAAAGTTGTCCCACTTTTTGAACCTTCTGGCACTTTTACAGCTACCATTCCTTCTGGTGTTTGAACATTTATTTTTGATCCAAAAATTGCCTGCGCAAGATTAATCTTTTGTTTATAATAAATATCATCTCCTTCTCTTCTATATACAGGGCTTTCTTTTACCGCAAAAATAACATAAAGATCTCCACGCCTCTTATTAGAAGAATTCATATTTCCTTGTTCTTTTATTTTTATTTTATCCCCATTCTTTACACCGGCTGGTATTCTTACTTTTATCTGTTTTATCTCTTCTACGACGCCAGAACCATTGCACTGCCTGCAATATTGCTTTGGTTGTTTACCTTTACCACTACAACGTGGACAAATTTTACTTATAATAAAGCCCCCTTGTGAATATTGAAGTTGCCCAGTGCCACTACACATAGGACATACAATTATAGATGAACCTGGTTCAACTCCAGTTGCATTGCATCTGCCACAGTCAGAAGTACGCGGTACTTTTATAATAGTTTCTCCACCTTCTAAAGCAAGTGCAAATGGAATTTCAATTCTCACAGTTACATCTGTGCCTTTTTCTCCGTATGAATCTTCATCATAAGAAGTTGAGAAACCCCTATCTCTTTTGGAAAAGAACATATCAAAAATATCTTCAAATCCACTACTGGTTTTTGTCCTTTTACCAGAAAATAAATCAGAAAAAATATTTGTAAAATCAAATCCGCCAAATGATGAAAAATCTGTGCTACTACCAATATTTGAAAAATCAAAACCTCTTGCCTGGGCGTTTCTAAGCTGCTCATATTGTGCACGTTTTTGTTTATTTGAAAGAACCTCATATGCTTCATTTATTTCTTTAAATTTTTCTTCTGCCTGTTTATTACCAGGATTTGCATCAGGATGGTATTGTTTTGCTAAATTACGAAACGCTTTTTTTATTTCCTCTTCGGTTGCATCTTCTTTGACACCTAATATTTTATAATAATCCTTAACAGGCATATTATCACCTTTATTAAATTTTATTTATAACTCATTCATTTATATTAATATATAATTGCATAATTTAAAAGAACAATTTTTTTAATTTGTAGAGGCACCCAAGAAGGGCTGCCTCTACAAATTATTGTCAATATAGTTTAAAAATCGTTTTACATCATATCATCATATCCGCCGCCCATCCCACCTGGTGGCATTCCATGTTTATGCTCTTTTTCTTTTTCAGGTATTTCTCCCACAAGAGCTTCTGTTGTTAATAGTAAAGCAGCTATAGATGCTGCGTTCTGTAATGCAGTTCTTGTAACTTTTGTGGGATCAATTATACCTTCTTTCATTAAATCTTTTATTTGGCCATCATTGGCATCAAAACCCATATTTGGATTGCTTTCTTTTAATACCTTTTCAATTATTATTGAACTATCATATCCTGCATTGAAAGCAATCTGTCTTATTGGTGCTTCCAGAGCTTTTTTTACAATATTTACACCAATTTTTTCTTCCTCATCCGCAACTTTCAAATTATCAAGAACTTTTATACTACGCAATAAAGCAACACCACCGCCTGGAAGGATACCTTCTTCTACAGCTGCTCTTGTTGCATGCAAAGCATCTTCAACGCGTGCTTTCTTTTCTTTCATTTCTGTTTCAGTCGCAGCGCCCACATTGATAACAGCAACACCACCAGCAATTTTTGCAAGACGCTCCTGCAGTTTTTCTCTATCATAATCAGAAGTTGTCTCTTCTATCTGTTTTTTAATCTGTTTTGCACGCGCTTCTATTTTTTTCTTGTCTCCTGCTCCTTCCACTATAGTTGTATTATCTTTATCAACTATCACTTTTTTTGCCTGTCCTAAATCATTGATAGAAGCTTTTTCAAGCTTCATGCCTGCTTCTTCACTTATCACATTACCGCCTGTTAAAATTGCAATATCTTCAAGCATTGCTTTTCTTCTATCACCAAAACCAGGCGCTTTCACAGCGACACAATTTAGAGTTCCTTTTAATTTATTTACAACAAGTGTTGCAAGTGCTTCACCCTCAACTTCTTCTGCTATTATAAGCAGCGATTTACCCTGCTGAACAACTTCCTGTAAAATTGGAAGCAAATCTTTCATTCCTGATATTTTTTTGTCATATATCAGGATATAAGGATTT
>JAOAAI010000244.1 GCA_026418955.1 Candidatus Goldiibacteriota bacterium
TTTAGTTTTTAATACAGAAGATTTTCTGGGAACCATATTTAAAATTAATAAAAAATGTAAGTATTGTTATTTTAAGTAAATTATTATGATATTTTCTTGCTTTATGGAGAAAGAAAGAATGGTGGAATGAAAAGTGGTTGAAGCATTTTTTTCGTAATAAATTGTTTGCTTGTATCAAAAAGGTTCTTCCATAAACACTTAACTTAACTTCGAAAAAACCGTTTATCTTATATCTTTGTGTCTCACTGATTGGTTGACCTACTTTTGCTTCATATACTTATCTTAATAAATTACTTAAAAAATGCAATCAACTACTTTTTAAAATATTTGATAATATAAAAAATTTTACTATATTTACAAAATTAAAATTCTATGATATATTTTTAAGAAAAAGGAAAAAATATAAGGGTCTTTTTAATTATCCATAAAATTGAAAGTTATATAGACAGAATATGTGGAGCAGGCACTTTCCCCGAATAACTAACCCCTCCCAAAAACCCCTTAATTGCCTGCTCCTTTTTATTTTAAAGGAAAAAATGAATAAAATAGTTGCAGAGATAAAACAGATATATAAAAAAAATAAAAATGAAATAAGAAAAAGATTGAATGAATTTAAAAATATATGGGAAACAAAAAATGAGTTTAAAGCATTACAAGAGTTAATTTTTTGTATTTTTACTCCCCAATCAAAAGCAATAAATTGCTGGAAATGTGTTGAGAAGATAATAGAAAAAAAATTGTTGTACACAGATAATCCAGAAAAATTATTAAGATTAAAAGAAATAAATTATGTCAGATTTAAAAATAAAAAAGCAAATTTTGTGGTTGAAGCTAAAAATAAATTTATAAAGAATGGAAAAATTCAAATTTTAAAATTTTTATCAACATTTAAAGATGTATATGAGATGAGAGAATATCTTGTAAAAAATATAAAAGGATATGGATACAAGGAAGCAAGCCATTTTTTAAGAAATATTGGATTTTTTAATGATGTTGCTATACTTGATAGGCATATTTTAAAAAATCTTAAATTGATGAAGG
The DNA here is from genome assembly GCA_026418955.1 of Candidatus Goldiibacteriota bacterium. Lineage (GTDB taxonomy): Bacteria > Oederibacteriota > PGYV01 > PGYV01 > DSYL01 > DSYL01. The sequence continues at coordinate 1,042 of JAOAAI010000244.1, forward strand.
TAATAAATAAGATACCAAAAACTTTAACTCCTAAATTATATCTTGAAATTGAACAATGTATGAAGTTTTTTTCTAAAAAGATAAAAATACCTATGGGCGCGCTTGATTTGATTCTTTGGTATAAGGAAACAGGCGAGTTTTTCAAATGAAAACATTCTTTATGTGATGCTCTGTTTAGAATAAAAGTAAGTTTTTATTTTTTTCTTGAAAAAAATAAAAATAGAGTTATTATAATTAAAGGTGGCGTAAAACCCTTGTGAAAGGGGGGCGCTATATATATGAATTTTATCTTTGTTGCTTTTCTTGCGACTTTGATATGGATGATAACAGGGATAATAATATATCTTTATCCACCATTTAAAAGAATATCCCAGCAAGCAGAAAAGGAACCGTCAGTGAAAAAATGGAATAATCCAAAACATTATTTGGTTGCTGAATTTATTTATATTTTTATTCAATGTTTTTTATTGGCTTGGGTATTTTCCATAGTTAAAGTTTCTTTACCAGCCGATTTATTCATGCAAGCTGTAAGCTTTGCATTGATTATTATTGCAATAAAGGTAATAACAAGGACTTTAAATATGTTTATACATACCACCTACCCTGGAAAATTGTTATTTATTGAATTCATTTATAATGTTTTTGCATCCTTTTGGGTATCAGTACTTTTTGTGCTATTAATATAAATAGTTCGTAAATAGTTAGAATTTATTTTAAAAAATTATTAGATAAGATTTTAACTTTAATTAATTTTTTAATAAAAATTTTTTGAAAAATAAAAAAAATATGGTATAATTATTATTGTAAATATTGTAAATATAACAAGGAGAAAGAAATGGCAAGACCTAAAAACATTGATGACAGTGAAAAAGTAGATAGGCAGATAATAAATTTGGAAGTTGATATGTTTTATTTAAAGTCAACTGAATTTTTAGTTCTTCCTGATACCCCAAATATCTATTTGACTCATGAGAAAGCAAAAAAGTTTTTAAAGGATTTAAAAGACGCTATTGATTATTCAAAGGACGGAGTAATAATAAGGTTGCAAGGAGAAATAAACCCAAAAGAAGAGAGAAGAGATGCAGATGGTAGTATGTTTTTAAGTAGGGAAATAACAGTTGAGGATATCCCAAGAAAGAAAGAAGCATAAAATAATAACATTTTAAATCAGGTAAATAAATGACGTTTTGGAGTTGGGTTCATTTTATAAGTTTTGTCCTTTATTTATTTTTATTCGGTTATATTATTGGTAGGGGACCTAAAATATTCTTAAACTGGCTTGCCGCAATACTCATGTTTTGTTTTGCTTTATGGGCATGGGGTAATTCTATGCTTTTTAATAATTTCTCAACAATAGAAAGTGCAAAAATAATCTTAAAGATAGAAGCACCTGGATGGATTTTTTTTAGTTCTGTTTATTTACTTTTTATTCTTGAATTTACTGAAAAAACAAAATTATCAAGAAATCCTTTTGTGCTTTTTTTATTTTTTCTGATACCACTAATAATTTATATATCATATCTTACAGGTGGTATTGTTGTTTGTTGTGATAAGACATACTTTGGTTATACTGGCAGATGGTTAAATACTATATGGGTAAAATTATTTTATTTTTATTATCTTAGCTTTTTTATTGCTGGTATATATTTTTTATTTGACTTTTATTTACATACAAAAAACCTCGCTAAAAAAAATACATCTCTTATTCTCATGGTCACTATGTTAATCTGTTTTATTTTTGGTTCAATATCAAGTGTGGTTTTAAAAGCTTTAAGACAGTATACCCCGCTAGAGGCAGATGTTTATATTTTGTTATTTGCTGCTGGTGTTATATATTCAATGTTAAAATATGAATTCCTTTCTATTACACCAACAAGGGCAACAAATTTAATAATAAATACAATGAGTGATGCACTTATACTTTTAAATGAAGAAGAAAAAATCATAGACATGAATAAATCTGCTTTTACTATTTTTGAATGTGACAAAATACGTATAGAAGATTGTAAGCATATTTTACCACAATATCTTATAGAAAAAATCAAAACAGGTATTAAAAATCGTGGTGCAATAATCAATGAAGAAATAAATATAACGACTCTTAAAGACAATAAAAAAACATTACTATTGTCTGCTTCTGTTTTAAAAGATAAAAACGAAATTCTTGGGTATGTCTGTGTTTTAAAAGATATTACAGAGTTAAAACTTGCTAAAAGTGAGCTGGAAGAGACAATTGTAAAACTTGTTAAATCGAATAAAGAATTAGAACAGTTTGCTTACATTATTTCTCATGATTTAAAAGAACCACTCCGTATGATTGCTTCTTATGTTCAGTTATTACAAAAAAGATACAAAGATAAACTGGATTCTGATGCAAATGAATTTATTCATTATGCTGTTGATGGAGCTAAAAGGATGAATGATTTAATAAATGGACTTCTTGATTATTCTCGTGTTTTAACCAGGGAGATGGTTTTTGAAGAAGTTAATATAAAAAAAATTATTGAGGATGTTTTGTTTTTTTTAAAATTCAAAATAGAAGAAAAGAAAGCACAAATAAATATAAAATCTGAAATGCCAATAGTTAAAGCTAATAAAATTAATATTGCAAGAGTTTTTCAAAATTTGATAGATAATGCTTTGAAATTTTGTAAAGAAAAACCAATAATAGAAATTTTTTCTGAGAAAAAAGAAAATTTTTATATTTTTTGTGTGAAAGATAATGGGATAGGAATAAATAAAGAAAATAGTCGCCGAATTTTTGAAATTTTTCAAAGATTAAATCCAAGAGAAGAATATGAAGGAATCGGTATAGGGCTTGCAATTTGTAAAAAAATAATTGAACGTCATAATGGCAAAATATGGGTTGAATCAGAGGGACCAGGAAAAGGGAGCATGTTTTCTTTTACTTTACCAGCGGATTGAAAACATGTTTGAGAAAGATACTAAGAAAGCATGTTTGATGAAAATGTTTTAGAAGATGTTGTAAAATTTCTAATATTATCTAATGCAAATGTCTCTCCTGTTTGTTATAATTGGCAAATAATTTTTAAAGGAGTTTTTGATGTTTATAATTATAGGTGGACCAACAGGAACTGGTAAATCAACTGTTGCGGTTGAACTTGCTTTGCTTTTAAATGGTGAAATAATTTCAGCTGATTCAATGCAGATTTACAAAGAAATGAATATAGGGACTAATAAAAATACTATTACGCAGAGAAAAGGTATAGAGCATCATCTTATAGATGTTGTTATGCCGGATGAGCCATGGACAGTTGCAAGATATAAAAAACTTGCTGAACAGAAAATGGATGAGATAAAAAATAGGGGTAAAATACCTATTATTGTTGGTGGAACGGGGTTATATATAGAATCAATAATCAGAGGACTTTTTGATTCTAAAGAACCAACTAAAGAATTAAAAAAAGAATTAAGGGATATTTTACATGAAAAAGGACTTTCATATCTTATTGAAATGCTTTATGAATTAGACCCAGAAGCAGTTAGTGAAATTGATACAAAAAATAGTAGACGTGTTTTAAGAGCTATTGAAATAATAAAATCAAATAACATGAAATTATCTGAAATTAAAAAAAGAACAAAAGAAACAATATATAAAGATAAATATTATTTTTTTGTATTAACAATGAAAAGAAAAGAATTGTATGAACAAATAAATAAAAGAGTTGATGATATGATAAAAGCAGGTCTTGAGGATGAAGTGCGAGAATTATTAAATAAAGGTTATAATAAGGATTTAAATTCTATGCAAGCAATTGGATATAAAGAGATGGTAGAATATATTGAAGGGAAAATTTCTAAAAAAGATGCTATTGAGCGCATAAAGAAAAATACGAGAAATTATGCAAAGCGTCAGGAAACATGGTTTAAAAGATATAAAGAAGCAATGTGGATAGATACAACTGGACTGAAACCAGAAGTGATAGCAGAAAAAATAAATTTATTTTTAAATAAGGTTTAAAAAAAAGATGAAAATAATATTTAAAAACTATTTAATTTATTTATTCATAGAAAAAGTAGAACTACTTTTATTTTTTTACGATTATCTATGCAGTTACAGATATAATTTCTTGAGAACTTGGTGATAAAAATAGTATAAAAAATGAAAAGAGTTAAATTTATTTCGGGAAAAATTAATTTTTATGTATTTAATATATATAAAGTGTCTTTTTACAACAGAAAAAATTTTTTATTAAGTTATGCATATTTTTTTAATTGGGCTTTGATTTATATATGTTTTTCTCACTGTAAATTATTTTTATTATTGAAAAAAATAAAATATTAAAGGATATTAAAATTTTTTTAAAGCACAAATTTATTTATTTTTTTCAATTTTGGTTATTTTAATCATTTCAATATTTATCTGTATGGATTTTTATTGTTAATTTTTATTTTAAATGGCATAATAGTAATAAATACAATGGCAATTGCAGAAATGGAAATTAAGAAAAATATAGATTTTTTATTTTGGCAGAACTTTTTTCATTTATTATATTTTTATCGTTATTGTTTTAATTTTTTAACTGGTATTATTGTAAAAATTATTAAAGAAAAAAATATATTTGTTTTTATTTACTGCATAATCGTAATTTATATGAAAAGAGGTTATAAAATTGGGAGAGATAAAAAAGCCATTTCCCGAAAAATTAGTAATAGCGCTTATATATAAGGAAGAAGAGATATATGTAAAGGCAAAAGAAATGTTACAGGAAAAGTTTGATTCTGTTGATTTTGAATCTGAAAAATTAAGTTTCACATATACTGATTATTATAATAAAGAAATTGGAGATAATTTGATTCGTAGGTTTATAAGTTTTAAAGAATTACAGGA
>JAOAAI010000015.1 GCA_026418955.1 Candidatus Goldiibacteriota bacterium
ATTTTAATAATAATATTATCCTTTACTTCTTGCAAAAAAAACACAGAAACATTAGAACAGCAACTGCTATCAGATAATCCATATAAGATAAAATATGCAATTGATGATGTGTGGCGCTTAAATAAAACAGAATATTTAACATATGTTGCTGATTTACTTTCTAATACAAAAGTACGTGAACATGCTGCTTTTGCTTTATCTCTTATGGCATCTGATAATGTTGATATGCTTGTTTTAAACAGAATGAATACTGCTGTTGATAAAACTGGTCATTATATTTATTTTTTACTACGTAAAAAGAAAAAGAAGATGATTTTTGAAAGTATTAAAAATAATATTAAACCAGATGAAAAAAATGTAAATAATTTATTTGTTTATTGGTTTTTGACCGGTGAATTACAAAAAGCAACTGAGATTTTCAATAAAACAGAAAATCTGGATTTAATTAAAAAAGAATTCATATTAGAAATTGGACAAAAAAAAGAAAGAAAATTAATAAATTTTTTAAAAACTATAAATGATGCAAATTACTTACCACTAATAAAATGGGCTTTAAATAAAATAGAACCAAAATCACTAATAAAAACAGATTTCAATGATAAGGTTATAACTCATAATCCATACTGGAAAAAGTATGAAAAAAATCCTATTATGCCAACAGTTGAAAATTCATTTAAAAGCATTCATACTGCAAATCCAGATATTTTAGTTGAAAACAGGATGATATATTTTTATTACCGCGGTGGTGATGGTAATGACAGAATTGCAATAGCCACTGCACCTTATGATACTTTTGATGGCAAAACATTCAGTGATTATCCTAAAAACCCTATAATTTCAATAGGTAAAGATGCATTTGATGACTTGGCTGTGCTTGACCCTGCTACTTTGTATTTTAATAAAAAAGTTTTTTTATATTACAGTGGACTTGGCAAAGGTGATGATGCGATAGGTCTTGCTGTATCAGATAATTTTTATAATTTTGTAAAATACAAAAACAACCCTGTTTTAAACGGCAGAGCTCCAGAAGTTTTATTAAAAGATGGACTGATTTATTTATATTTTGTTTTGCCCAATGAGAGAATGGGTTATTCAATTTATCTTGCTACATCAAGAGATGGATATAATTTTCAAAGGTTTTCAACAAATCCTGTTTTTACATACGGCGAGTATGGGCAGTGGGATTCAAAAACAGTTACTACTCCTAGGATAAGAGAAATAAATGGAATTTATTATATGGTTTATGCAGGAGATGATAAATACATGGATTATCCACCATTTTTTGGCATTGCTTTTTCTTATGACTTAATAAATTGGTACAGGTCAACTCAGAATCCTATTTTTTCTAGGGGAGCAAAAGGAGAATGGGATGATGGTGGTATATGGTTTGCAGAGGTTTTTCCATATAAAGATAAATTATATATGTATTATGAGGGTTGGGGTGGTGGAGAAAGTCATGAAAAAGAATATGGCCCTGGTGGGCATAGCCAGATTGGTATGGCTGAAAGCAATTATAAACTGGAAGACATGCTATAAAAGTCAATTATAGAAAAGTAAATGCTGGATTAAATATTTTGCTTGTGATTTGGTAAAGTAATTTAAATTAATTAATTATTCTTTCCAAAATCCATAATTTTCTATTATGATTAATCATGCAGTTTATATTCATAAATTTTTATCATTTGTAAACTACTTATGATCTATTTTTAATTATTTTTAAAATTTTAAAGATTCTGTCAAGAAAAGTGTGTAATTAAGATAAAGCATAGAAGGGGTTCTTATCTTTGGTTTTTAAATTTTGTTCAAGAACAAGTAAAAATATAATTCTTTC
>JAOAAI010000072.1 GCA_026418955.1 Candidatus Goldiibacteriota bacterium
CATATCAACTGGTAGACGCTTAACCTCACCAAGCAATGTATCTTCCACTTTTACTATTAATTTACCCTTTTCTTTCTCATCTTCAGATAGATTAGTAATTTCTGCCCCTTTACCCCTTATAAAATGAACTCCTTCATGCAGACATCTTTTATAAAACTCTTCGTATCCTTTTCCAAATGCTCTTATATCTATGTATAAATTATACACTTCTGCTTTTGTCCTCTCCTTTATCAGATGTGCAAATTTTAAAGAATACATACAGCAAACACGAGAACAATATTCATTTGCATTTGTATCTCTGCTACCTATACAATGAAGTATTGCAATACTCTGCGGTTCCCTCCCATCTTTTAAAAGTATCTTTCCACCTGTAGGACCACTTGCATGTGTAAGTCTTTCAAATTCAAGAGATGTATAGACATTATCATAAATTTTATATCCATATTTTTTCAAATGATTTTCATCGCTGAATAATTTAAAACCTGTGGTTATTATGATGTTACCAACTTCCACATCCAGTATCTCATCTTTCATATCAAAATCTATTGCACCTCGCTCGCATTTTTTTTGGCAGACTTTACATTTTTTACATGAGTCTATATCAATAAGATAAACAGGTGGCACTGCCTGTGGGAAAGGTCTATATATTGCTTTTCTTGTCGTTAAATTTAATTCAAATTCAGAAGGAATATTTTTAACAGGACAATATTTTTCGCAAATTCCACAACCAGTGCATTTATCTTCATCAACATATCTTGCTTTCTTTCTAATCTTTACTTTATAATTGCCAATATAACCACTTACATCCTCTACTTCTGAATATGTTAAAAGTTTTATGTATGGATTTTGGGCAACAGAGACCATTTTAGGAGTTAAAATACACGCAGCACAATCAAGAGTTGGAAAAGTCTTATCAAATTTTGCCATATGTCCACCAATTGTAGGACTTTTTTCAACAAGATAAACCTTTTTGCCTGCACCGGCAATAGTGAGTGCAGCTTCAATACCGGCAATGCCTCCGCCCACAATCAAAGTTGCCTGATTCATAGGAACTTCTTTTGGTTCTAGCGGCTCGTTTCGCACTACTCTTTTTACTGCAGCTGAAATAAGTCGTTTGGCTTTTTCAGTTGCTTTTATTTTATCATCAATAACCCATGAACACTGTTCCCTAATATTTGCCATCTGAAATAAAAATTCATTAAGTCCAGCATCAGCAACAGCGCCACGAAATGTCCCTTCATGCATGAGCGGTGAGCAGGATGAGACAACTATATGTGTTAAATTGTTTTCTTTCACATCTTGTTTTATCATTTCTTGTCCCGGATCAGAACACAAGTATTTATAGTCCTTAACCAAAGAAACCCCAGGAAGTTTTTTTGAAAATTCAACAACACTATCTATATCAACTGTCTGGGAAATATTTGTGCCGCAATGGCACACATAAACTCCTATTCTTATATCAGGCATAAATTCCTCCTGTAATTAATTATCAATTTTCAGTTTTCAATTTTCAATTATTATTAATACCACATGTTTTTTAAATCTGGCACTTACCATCTGTTATCTTTTATAAATCATAAATTATTTCGCTATTTATGAACTATTTTATTAATATCTATTTATTAATATTTTATCTACGTTTATAAAATTCTGATTTATTCCAAGTTTATCTTTATCTATACCGAAAGCGTATCCCATCAATTGAGTAAAATATAAAATCGGTATTTTAAATTTTGTTTTATATTTTTTATTCACCGTATCTTGGTATGCTTCAAGGTTCATCTGACATAAAGGACAAACAGTCAGTATAACTTCTGCCCCTGCATTATGTGCAGAAGATAATATATCCTTGACCATTTTAAGACACAAATCTTCACTTGTTGTCATGAGCATACCACCACAACATTTAGCTTTGTAAGTAAAAAAAACACTTGCTGCACCAAGCATGTTTACAAGTTCATCCATTTTATTGGGGAATTCCGGGTCATCAAAATCGGTTTTTGGACGAATCACCTGGCATCCATAATAACACGCAACTTTAAGTCCATTAAATTTTCTTTTTACGAGTATTGATATTTTATCTTTAAAATCGTTGTATATAACTTCAAGGACATGCCTGATTTTTAATCTGCCTGTAAATTTCAAGTTCTCTTCTTTTAATAAGGAATTTACTTTTTGCATAAGTTCGCTATCATTTAAAAGGTAATCTTTCGCTTTTTTAAGGGTAAGAAAGCAGGCGCTACATGCATTCAAAATATCATAATTATCTTTCTCAGCAATCGCCATATTTCTTGCTGACATATAAACTGCTTTAATTTCATCCATCCCCATGTATAAAGTTGCTCCACAGCAATTCCAATCAGGAAGTTCTTTTAATTTTGCACCAAGAGCATTGAATATCTCATTTACAGAAAGTAAATATGGTCTATTGGATACTTCCAACGAACAGCCCGGGTAAAAAGTATATATTTTCATTAAATCCTCCTATTTTATTTTTTCGAGGGATTTTCTTATATTTTTAATACCTTTGACTTTGGAAGGAAAAATAGGCATACGTTTTGTCAAAAACAATTTCAAACCAAGCGGTATGATTTTAAAAAAATTAAAAATATTTGTTCTCAAATTATACCTTATCAAAAGTTCTGGTTCAAAATCCCTGCCATATTTATTGACAGTGTCACAAAAACACTGAGCAAGTTTTAATCCATTTTTATTTTTCGGTTTTATACGATATTTAACACCTATTCTTTTTAGCTGATACATGAAATCCGTAAATTTAATTCCAGCGGGACAGCGCACCGTGCATGAATAACAGGAAGCGCAAAACCATACGGTATTACTCTTTAAAACCTCATCTATTCTATCAGCACGAAGCATTGCAATTATCTTTCTCGGTGTGTTTTCCATAGCTGCAGCCACAGGACATGATGCAGAACAAGTTCCACATTGTATACATTCATTTATTTTTTCTCCGGCAGGTATTTTCTTAAATTCCTCAAAAATTTTTCTAGAAAGTTCAGGATTCATAAATTAACTCCTTTCCGACGTGAAAAGAAAAAATCACGCCAGAATATTAGGATTTATTTTCCAACTGATAAATCAAGTCTTTATATATTTATATATTATGAAATTTATTAAGGTGCCATTAATAAAACCTATGACAACCAAATTTTGTGAATTTTTTCACGTATTATACTTTAATAATATAATAAATATTATTTTTGTCAATGATTTTTTATTTTCTTATTGGAAAAGTACAGGCACATGATGGTACAACAAAAAAATAGTAAAACATTAAATATATCAAATAATAAAAAGTGAAATGATAATTATTCTACATAATTTTATAGCAATAATAAACTAAAAACACAAGACTATTTTATATGACTTAAGAAGAAAAATGGTTAAATATTATATAGATAAAATTTCTCTTGTAAACATAATTAATATATTCCCAACTTTTATTTAAAAAATTATTTATATAATTTTCATATAAAACTTGTATTAGCGATAATACTTTTTTATTATTCAATGGCTATTAAACTCTTCTTAATTAAACTTACAGGAGAAAAACTTGTATTTTTATTTTCCTATTGCTCTTAATAAAGAAGTAAAATAAAAGATTTTATACATAATAATATTATATTTATTTCATAATATCTTTTTAAAAAGTTTCAAATTATTCTCAAAAAACTCAAAATGAATACCCCGCTATAATGGTAATTGCTGATGTCTTTATATCTGGTTGTTCGGTAAATTCAGGTATATTATAAATGGAATTGAATCCCATGCTGTATCTTCCTTCTAAAATTATAGATCCTGGTCCTGCCTTTATTTCAAATCCTGCACCAGCAACTATCCCAACATCAAATATATTTAAATCATTATTTAAATTTTTAATAATTTTTGTTGTCTTATCATTTACAGTTGTTTCACTGATTCTTATACCATTGGTTAAAATTGATACACAAGGTCCTGCATAAATTATCGGCACAAAAGCACTACCGGTTTGTATGGATAATTTTGCAAGTAATGGTATTTCAATATAACTTAAATTCATAGAAATTATATTATTATAAGTAGTAGATAAAATTGTTTGTGAAGTTTCAA
>JAOAAI010000079.1 GCA_026418955.1 Candidatus Goldiibacteriota bacterium
AATTGAAATTTCTTTTTTTGTTAAAAATTTCAGTTTGGATAAATCTATAGTTTTAGCAATCTTTATCTTTTCTATAAGTTCCTGCTGAACTTTTTTAATATCTAAAGATATTTCACCAGATGGTTTTCTTACAAAATCAACAGCTCCATATTCAAGTGCTTTTAACGTTATTTCAGCGCCTTTTGGAGTATAAGCAGAAAGCATTATAACCGGTGTTGGATTATCATTCATTATTTTATTCAATGTTTCAAGTCCATCCATCCCAGGCATTTCAACATCCAGTGTAATAACATCTGGTTTTAATTGTTCTAATTTTTTTATTGCTTCAATACCATCTCTAGCGGTTCCGATAACTTTTATTTCATTATCCTCCTCCAATATTTGTGGAATTAATTTACGCATAAATGATGAATCATCAACAACTAAAACCTTAATAAATTCCAAAATTATTCCCCCGAAAGCGCTCTGTCAACCGCCTCCAAAACTCTTGCTGGTTGAAATGGCTTTATTACAAAATCCCTTGCACCTGACTGGATTGCCTCTATTACTAAAGCTTGTTGTCCCATTGCGCTACACATCAAAATACGTGCAGAAGGATCTATCTGCATTATTCTTTTTACTGCCTCTATACCATCCATTTCAGGCATTATTATATCCATTGTAACCAGATCTGGTCTTAATTCTTGATATTTTAAAACAGCTTCTTTACCATTTGATGCTTCGCCTACAACTTCCAGTTCTTTTTTCTTTAAAATATTTTTTAAAATATCTCTCATAAATTTTGTATCATCAACTATTAAAACCCTTTTCAATTTGACCTCCATCTATTTGAACAATATCCTTTAATTCTATTTTCTCAGATTCTGAAAAAATCTTTTCTATATCAAGTAATATAATAATTTTATCATCTATTTTAATTATTGATTCTATATATTTTGCTCCCGCCTGACTAACTGTTTGTGGTACTGGTAACAACTGTTCGTCAGTTACCGTTAAAACTTTTGTTACTTCATCAACAATTATACCAACATTTTGCATTTTCCCAAACTCCAGTATTACTATTCTATACTTTCTATCCCTCTCCTCTATATCAACATTAAATCTCTTTCTTAAATCAATTACTGGAATAATTTTTCCGCGTAAATTTATTACCCCTTCTATAAAATCAGGAGCAGTTGGAACCTCTGTTATCTCTTTTAATTTTATTATTTCAACGACCTTCATTATATCAAATGCAAATTCCTCATCTTTTAACTTAAATCCAACAACTTTTTTTTCCATTAACAAATCCTTTTAAATTTTAAATCTTTTTATTGAATTCTTTAAAACTTCTGCGGTCTGAGTAAGTTCTTGCGCTTTAGCTGCAATTTCCTGCATAGATGCTGTCTGTTCCTGGGTGGATGCTGATGCCTGTTGGGTTCCTGCTGTTGTCTGCTGGGCAACTGCTGCAATTTCTTCAACTGCTTTTACCACCAAATCTGTATTATCAGCTTGGGCTTTTGTAAGATTAAATATATCTTTTGCAATATCTACAAATTTACCTACAATCCTATCTATTTCTTTCAATGCATCTTCACTTAAATAAACAGCTTTCTTACCTTCTTCATTTTCTTTTACACTTGTTAAAATAGCTTTTTCCACGGCTTTTGTCTTTTCATGTATATCTTCAATAAGCCTTACTATTTCCTTGGCTGCTTCAGCAGAACCTTCAGCAAGTTTTCTAACCTCATCAGCAACAACCGCAAATCCCCTGCCAGCTTCACCAGCTCTTGCTGCTTCTATTGCAGCATTTAAAGCAAGTAAATTAGTTTCATCAGCAATATCAGTTATAATATTTACAATTTCTTCTATTTTTTCAGAATATGCTCGTAATTCTGTAATAGAATTTTTTGCATTATTAGTTGCTTCTACTATTCGTTCCATCTTTTTTATAATCTCCTTCATTGCAGAAATACCTTTATCCGTTGCAAGCTTTGCATCGGTCGATACTTCAAAAACATCTTCAGATTTTTTTGCAACATTCTGAATTGATTGTGCCATTTTTTCCATTATCCTTGATGTTTTTGCTGTGCTATCGGCCTGCTGTTCCATACCGCAAGCTATTTGCTGAACAGTGGATGCTATTTCTTCGCTGCTTGCTTTTATCTGCTCTGTTGATGCGTATAGATTTTCAACCATTGTTAAAATTGATTCCACGGTTTCATTTACCTTTTTTACAATTGATTTTATTCCCTCTGTTATTTTATTTATTGAATCGCTGATTTCACCAAAAGGGCCTTCTTCCTTTACCAGTTTCACAGTTAAGTCACCATTTGCTATCTTTGCACATTCTTTTGCAATCAAATCAGTTTGTGCAAATATAATCCTCATAGATATAAAAGCATTTGCAATTATCATTAGTGTCATTGCACCTGAACATAGAAGAAAAAAACTTAAACTCTTAATGTCAATTTTGTTTAAAAATACTATAATTAAAATGAAAGCAACAGTTATAATCCCTATAATCACATTGATGATAAGAAGCTGTGTAAAAATTGTTAAATTTTTTTTAATTTTAATCATAAATAACCTTTATATATATTTGATTCCACTAGCAAAGCTTTTT
>JAOAAI010000069.1 GCA_026418955.1 Candidatus Goldiibacteriota bacterium
AAAATACAAGGATGCACTTAAATATTATATTGCTGCTATAAAAATAGATAAAAATTATGTTCTGGCGTGGAAAAAAATAGGTTTTTGTTATTATCAATTAAAAAATCATGATATGGCAAATAAAGCATTTCAAAAAGTTATATCTCTATCTCCTAATGATACAGAAGCAAAACAGTTTGTTAGTTATTATAATTCTTTACAGGAAAGAGAAAAAAAATTAAAGGAACCAAAAAATATGCTTGACCCTATGTGGCGTGCTGCAATACTTCCTGGATGGGGACAATATCACAATCATCAATATGTGAAAGGAATGGTTATAACAGGTGCTTTTGTAGCTGCTCTTGGTCTTACTATTTATTCTGTGATGGATGAAAAAGCAAAATATGAAAAATATCTAAATACAAATGAAAATCATGATTTATTATATAATGAAGCTCAAGGTGCCTATAATACTGCTTTGATACTAGGAATTGTCACTGTTGCAATATATGCAGGTTCAATTGTTGACGCAGCTTTAAACTATGACTGTATTGAAGCTAGGACAGCTGATATTAAAATTATTAATAATACAACTATTCTATGTAAAAATTTTAGGTGGTGATTATATGAAGAAACTCTTATCTTTTATTTTTATTATTTTTTTATCTTGCACACCATTAAATAGAACTAATCCAACAGACCCCAATGGGCAAAATTATATTGGGTGGCATTACATAGGTGAAATAGGAGAATTTAAAAATCTTGTTGATTTCACAATAGTTGGCTCAACAATATATGCAGTTGATAGTGTAGAACAATCAATAAAACTTTATAATATTGATGGATCATCTATATTTAATATTGTAAATCCCGGATCAGGTACTCCTGTTTTTATTTATCCCACAGGAATAACTGAAAATAATATGATATTATATATAATTGATCACCAGGATGGAATGGAACTTGATACATTTGATATTCCATCACTATTTACAGCAAATCCTGTTGTATCTAGTTATAATTTACAGAACAATGGAGATAAAATAACTGATTTAAACAATGAATTATATGTTGCCCAGATGAGCCCACCTCAAATAGACGTATATGGATTAACAGGTGGCACACCTGTTCGTTCATTCTCTATCAATATTGATATCTGTGATACAAATTGTTTATTAAAAATATCTGATATTATTGCCAACACTGCAACAAATGAGATATTAATTGCAGACTCTGATCTTGACAGAATTGCAATATATAATACTTCTGGTAATTGGATAAGAAATATAAATATTGGCAAAGATATAAAAGGTATTGCAATTAAAGGAAACAGATTATATATACCAACAAAAGATGGGATTTTACGAATAAATTATAATACTGGTCAACTTATTGATATAATTGCAAATTATGGAGAAGGAAATGGTAGAATTACAAAACCAGGAATTATTAGATTATATGGTAATAATTATATATTAGTTGAAAATACAACAAGTATAAAATATTTTCAGATTGATTCATTATAATTAGGAAATTAAATTTAATGCACAGATTTTTCGTAAATAAAATTTCAAACAATAATGCAATAATTCAAGGTGAAGATTTTTCTCATATTGTTACAGTATTAAGACTGAAAAAAAAAGACATTATTTCTATTTTTAATTACGAACATGGCGAATTTTTAGCTGAAATTACAGATATAGATTCAAAAGAAAAAACAGTAAAATTACATATAATTGAAAAGATTAAAGACAGAGAAAAATCAAATGTAAAAATTATCGCAATAATATCACTTATTAAAAATGAAAAAATGGATTTAGTTATTGAAAAACTTACAGAACTTGGAGTAAATGAAATAATACCAATTGTTACAAAAAGAAGTGTTATAAAAATA
>JAOAAI010000096.1 GCA_026418955.1 Candidatus Goldiibacteriota bacterium
ATATTATTTAGCAAGTTTTATCTGGAATTGTATAAAAGGTTTTATTTTTATTTTGAAAATGAAAGTTAAAAAGGGAGTAGTTCATTGTTTAGCAGTTATAGCTTCTATTTTCTTTAATCCTAAAATAAGGTTTCCGAGTAAGAAAAAGGAGGATTTTTATAAAAGTAATGAATTATGTTAACGATTGATAAGAGTAGATTTTGTTACTAATTAGTAGAAGATTTTTTAAGAATTCTAATTTATATTAATCTTTTTTTGTAAAAATTAAATTATTTGTAAAATATTAATATATTTTTCTTAAAAAAATGAATATACTTATAATAAATACTTTATATAAACCTTTTGTTGCTGGTGGAGCAGAAAAAATATGTGAACAAATGGCTATTGGTTTAAAAGATAAAGGATATAATGTTGATATTTTAACAACTTATGATAATAAATTTAGTTCTGTACAAATTGATTATATTGATGGTTTGAAAGTATATCGAGTTCCTATTAAAAATATTTATTGGCATTATAATAAATGTAGTAAACCTATTTATAAAAGGATTTTTTGGCATATTACGGATATATATAATATTTTAATGATAAGAGAAATAAAAAAAATATTGGATATCACAAATTATGATATAGCAATAACACATAATATTGTTGGATTTTCTTCTTCGATATGGCAAGTTTTAAGAGTATATAAAATACCAATAATACATGTTTTACATGATTTGTATTTAGTCTGTCCTGTTTCTACTATGTTTAAGAATGAAAAAAACTGTGAAAAAAGATGTTTTAAATGTTATGTTTTTAGATTTTTTCATCCTTATTTTTCTAATAAAGTGGCTGCTGTTGTTGGAGTAAGTAAGTATGTTTTGGATAAAAATTTGCAATATAAATTGTTTAAAAAAACTAAAATAAAAACATTTATTCATAATGTGTTAAAATATGATAAACTTCCAGAGTTTGTTTTTCTAAACGATCATAATTTATTTTTAGGATATATAGGAAGTCTAACTCCTTCTAAAGGGATAGAATATTTATTGGATATTATGTTATCTCTTACAGCTTTTCAAGTTGTATTATTAGTTGCTGGTAAGGGTAATTTGTTTTATGAAAATTATTTAAAAGAAAAATACAAATTTAAAAATATTATTTTTTTAGGTTATCAAGATCCAAGTAATTTTTTTAAAAAAATTAATTGTCTTGTTGTACCATCTCTTGGGAATGATACTTTTCCAACTGTAATTCTTGAGTCTTTTGTACACGGAGTGCCAGTAATTGCTTCTAAGGTAGGGGGAATTCCTGAGATAGTTAATGATAGTAATGGTTTTTTATTTGATCCAAAAAATAATCAAGAGTTACGAAATATAATTTTAAGTATAATAAAAAATAGAGAAATTATTAATTCTAAAATTAAGTATATATTAGATAATCGCCATAAATATATAAACTGGAAGAAATGGATAGAGGATTATGAAAATATTATTTTTAAAGTCAAAAATATTTGATATTAGAATTTTTGGGTGGATTAGTTTTTTTAGTTTATTATTTCAAATAGTTAATGGTTTATGGCCTCAAGTTTCAATGTTAATATTTGATGGTAGACTTTTATTTCCTAATATTGTATTTAAAGTAATATTTACTTTATCTTTTATATTTATTTTTCTTATTAAAAACAAAATTATTGAGAATAAATATTTAATTGTTTTTTATTTTAGCTTAATAAGTTATTTGTTTTTAGAATTTATATATTTTGTTTTTGTATTAAATATGGATTGGAAATATATTTTGTGGGGATATAATGTAAATTTTTTTTGGTTTTTATTTATACCTTTTTTGCCTTCTCTAAGTAATATTATTAATATAAATTATGCAAAAAGGATTATTTTTGTTATTTTTATTGTTTCTTTAATTTTTGGTATGTTACAATTAATTTTTAATTCATCTATTTTACCAATTAAAGATAAAGATAATTTATGGGAAGTCTTGTGTGTTGAGTTTCAGGGGAATATAAGAATATTTTCTTTTTTTTCTTATACTTTTGATTTTAATTTTTTTGTTTTATTTATTAGTTATTTTATTATTTTTATAATAATGGAAAAAGAAAATTATTCATTTTTTAAAAAGATGTTTGTATTTATATTTTTTAACTTTATAGTGATAATTATAGTTTATTACTCATATTTACGGAATGCTTATTTATTGTTTTTATCTTCTTTCTTTTCTTTTTTTGTTTACTGTGTTTTTAGAAGAAAAAATATGGAAATAAACTGTTTAAAACATATAATATTTTTTAGTGGCATATATTTCCTAATGGGTTTATTTTTAGTTATTGTTTTGTATGTGATTAATTATAAAAACTTTAATTCTATTTTGATCCAAAATTATGAAAAAAAAGTGATTAGTATTAAAGAATGTATTAGGGAAAAAAGAGAGTTTAGAAATATGAAGCTAATAACTTTTAATTATCCAAGTGTTAAGCATTTAAAAAATGTAAATATTCTAAATAATCAAATTAATCAAACAGAAAATAAAAAAGTAAAATTTCAAGGATATGATACTCAAGCAAATATTAAGGATTATAATAGTTTTTTAATGAGAATTATTCAATGGAAACATTATATTTCTTTATTAGGATATAGTTGGTTAGATTATTTTTTTGGAATTGGGATTTGGGGTCCTCATAGGAGTACCTTAAATGAGTATGTAACAGATAATCTATATGTTAATTTATTTATTCATATTGGATTGTTAGGTTTTTTGATAGTGTTATCTTTTATAGTTTTGATTTATTATATTATAGCTAAATTGAATTTTTCTCCTTATATTATACCGTTATTCATATTATTTCCAACTTTCTTTTTAGTTTCTTTTTTCGATGAACAATTTATACCTCTTTATTTATCATATTTTATTTTAAGTGCATTCTTTTTATCTGAAGATGATTGGAAAAAGTTATAATAAAATTTTTGTTAATTGTAGATTTTTGACTCAAAAAATAACTGGAAGTCAAAGATTTGCTATTGAAATTTCAAAACAATTAAGAAAACTTCAACCAGAAAGATTTGTTTTTGTCGCTCCTAAAAATGTAATTCATTGGGATATAGCAAAAGAACTTGATGTAAAAATAGTTGGTATAAATACAGGACACCTATGGGAACAAATTGATTTGCCTTTATATTTGAAAAAACAAGGGAATCCTTTAATTATAAATTTAGTTAATACTGCTCCTTTATTTTATTTAAACAAAATAGTCACTATTCATGATGTTTCTATGCATAGATTTCCGAAACAATATTCATTTCTTTTTTTGTTTTGGTATAAAATTAATTATTATTTTAATACAAAATTTTCACTTATTATATTTACTGTTTCAAATTTTTCCAAGAATGAATTAATGTATTTTTATAAAATAAAGCCTAATAAAATATTTGTTATAAATAATGCTGTTGATCATGTTAAGTTTAATAAATTATATAAAAATGAAAGAGAAGATTATATATTATCAGTGAGTAGTTTGAGTATTAATAAAAATTTTTATTCAGTAATAAAGGCAATAAATATTTTAAAAAAGAAAAAATTAAATATTAAATATAAAATTATTGGGACTTTTAATGAAAAGTTGTTTTCTAATAAAGGTGTTGAATTAAATAATACAAATAATAATATAGAGTATTTAGGATATTTGCCTGATGATAAAATGTTTGAAACATACTCAAATGCATTATTATTTATTTATCCTTCATTTTATGAAGGTTTTGGAATTCCACCACTTGAAGCAATGGCTTGTGGTTGTCCTTGTGTAGTTTCAAATACAGCATCTTTACCTGAAGTTTGTGGGGATGCCGCTTATTATGTGAATCCATATGATGTAGAAGATATTGCAAGAGGAATTGAAAAAGTTTTAACTGATGAGAATTTAAGAGAAGAATTAATCAAGAAAGGATTTGAAAATATTAAAAGGTTTAGTTGGGAGAAATCTGCCAGAAAAGTTATAGAAGTTCTAGATAATTTAAGTATAGATTCGTAACTTAATAAATAAAATGTTGTAAACTAAAAATAGATAATTTAATATATTAAGATGGTATTTTTAATTTTTTTTAAAAGTATAAAATAAAAAGATATTAATAATCAAATGAATACTAATTTTGATGTTATAATACTTACTTACAATTCTGAAAATAAAATCTTAAAGTTATTGAATTCGTTGTCTTTTCAAGTTTTAAAACCTAAAAATATTTTTTTAATAGACAGTTCTTCTAAAGATAAAACAGTTGAAATAGCAAAAAAATACAAGTGTGTAGTTTATATTATAGATAATAGAGAATTTGATCATGGGGGAACAAGAACTTATGCGGCGAAATTATCTAACTCCGATTTTTTGGTTTATTTGACTGATGATGTTATTTTTTATGATGAAAATTCTTTAAAAAATCTATTAGAATGGTTTAAAGATGA
>JAOAAI010000105.1 GCA_026418955.1 Candidatus Goldiibacteriota bacterium
AAGCCTGTTACTGAACCACCCGATTGTATTATGGTACCTGCGCCTAAAAAACCTATACCTGTCACAACTTGCGCTGCAATTCTACCTGGGTCTACTTGTGTTGTTCCTTTATACTGCATGTACACATAAATTGAAACTAACATAAAAATCGTTGAACCAAGTCCTACAAGTATATGAGATTTTGCACCAGCAGGTTTATGTTTTAGTTCTCTGTCAAGTCCAATTATACCGCTTAATAAAATAATCAGAGCAACCTTTACTAAGATGTCAATATAATCCATCCATTCACCTCTTTCCAATTTGCAAATTTTATTTTTGCAAATTAAAAATATTATAATTTAAGTCCTGGTTCTGCTTCTAGAGTAAAATCTGAATATATCTTTTTACTAGCCTTTAACCATCCAACATAAGCAACCATTGCTGCATTATCTGTGCACAAAGCCATAGATGGTATATATATTTTAATTCCTTTTTCATCACCAAATCTCTGCAATTCATGACGTAAATATGAATTAGCTGCCACCCCACCTGTTAGAGCTATTCTTTCCACTTTATATTCTTTGCATATTCTTTTAATTTTATTCACGATTGTCCTACTTACTGTTTTTTGAAAACTTGCAGCAATATCATTTATTGTAATTTTACCATTTTTTATATCCTCGCTATGATTTTTTAAATAATATAAAACTGATGTCTTAAGACCAGAAAAAGAAAAATCATAACTTTTATCCTTCATTTGTGACTGCGGAAAAGTTATTTTTTGAGCATCCCCTTGTTGTGCAGCACGTGAAATTGCAGGTCCTCCAGGGTATCCAAGATTTAATAATTTAGCTACCTTATCAAAAGCCTCTCCTGCTGCATCATCCCTTGTCTCGCTTAGTAATCTATATTCGCCAAATTTATCTGCAAGATAAACATTTGTGTGTCCGCCAGATACTACAATTCCCAAAAAAGGAAAATTAAAATCATCATATTCAAGAAATGGACTCAATAAATGTGCTTCTAGATGATTTATCCCTATTATTTTCTTTTTAAGTCCAAATGAAATACCTTTGGCATAACATATACCAACAATTAACGAACCTACAAGTCCTGGTCCATATGTTACTGCAATTGCATCTATATCATTATAATTAACTTTTGCAATACTTAATGCTTCATTTATTACATAAGGTAATTTAACAAGATGCTCTCGTGCTGCTATTTCAGGTACTACCCCACCATAAATCTTATGAATATCTAATTGGGAATAAATAACATTTGATAATAACTTGCCATTTCTCAATATAGCTGCAGATGTTTCATCACATGATGTTTCTATACCTAGTATTATCATAAATAAAATACTCCGTATAATTAAAATAAAAGTTCTGTGACATAAACAAATTCATATCCTTCTGACTCCAGTAAAGGCATTCTTTTTTGAAGTACTTGTAAAGTTATATAATCATCATGTCCTATACCTATTGCATAACCTTTTTTCTTTGCTACTTTTTTTAATTTATCTATCTGAATTTCATTATATTCAACTTTTTTTTGATTATCAATAAATATATCTCTTTTATTGGTTAGGATTCTATTTTCTTTAGCAGATTTATATGCAATTGACTTCTCATCAGTCAAACTATCAATAAAAAATAAATTTTTTTCTTTTAATATAGTCATAATAATATTCATTATTCTTTTATCAGTGGTAGCAAAAGAACCCTGATGATTATTAACTCCCTTTATATAAGGTATCTCAGAAAGAATTTTATTTAAAGTATATCTTATCTCTCCATCTGACATATTGACTTTTATTGTATTTTTTTCAAGTGGTAATTTTCGCTTAGGTTCCATAGGAAGATGAAGCATAACAAGTTTTTTATTTTTACTCGCAAGAGAAGCAGCATCTTTTGAATAAATAAGACCTGGTAAAATCGAAATTGCAAAAGGATATTTTATTTCCTCTATGTATTTAAAATTATCTTTATTGTAACCCCAATCATCAAGAATTATTGCTATTTTAGGTCTTGAATTTCTGACAAACCGAATTTTAAATATCAATTCTTCATTATAAAATAATTCAATCAATGCTTGTTTAATACTATCATTGTTAATTTCAGAAAAGTTAAGTTTTATATTTTCATAATCAGTTATAAATTTCTTAAAATAATTATTAATATCAACAGGATTGTATCTTAATGGCAATTTTGCCATTATATCATTTTGAGTTTGATTTTCATTAATAATAAGATTTTCATCTAAAAGTATATTTTTTATAACAAATTCTCTGGCAGCATTTGAAATTTTGATTTTTTGTTTTAATACTCTCTCTTTTTCAAGAATACAAATTTTTTTATAATAATAATAAAAAAAGCAACAAACTATAAGAATTATAACAATAACCGCAGGTATAATATTTTTTTTATTTTTCATTTCAAAGCTTGTAATTTATAAAGAGTATTTAAAATATTTATGGCTCTTTTTATCTGGATGTCATTTTCTATTGCCACTTTTCGTTCTTCAAATCTGCCCTTTTGTTTACGTGCAATTGATGTTTTTATCCATTTTAATATTATTTCTCTATCAGCTATGAATTCCTGTTGCATTATCTCTTCATTTTTATTTCTTAAAAACCTTTTAAAATCATCAAGTAATTCATCATCAAAATCTTTTTTAAATAATACCTTTATGTTTGTTTCTGATACTTTTACTTCTGATTTTTTTTCTTTATGGGGCTTTAATCCTTCTGGATTTATTTTAAGATATTCAGTTGCATAATCATCAAAATAATTCTTTTCATAAAGTGTTGATGTCCAGCTTGATGGAACAGGCTCTTCCAGAACAATATCTGGTTCAATACCAACTCCATGTATTTTTTTACCATTAGGAGTCATATACTGAGCTGTTGTGAGTCGCAAAGCTGAATTATTAGAAAGTGGAATTATTGTTTGAACAGATCCTTTTCCAAAAGAAGTCGTACCAACAATCACAGCTTTTTTATTATCTTGTAAAGCTCCAGCTAATATCTCTGATGCAGAAGCACTGCCTTTATTTATAAGCACGACAATATTTCCTTTAAACAGTGGATTATTTTCTGATTTGAATTCTATTCTTTTATTTTTATCCCGTCCTTCTGTATAAACAATCATACTTCCCTTTGGTAAAAAATATTCTGCTATTTTTATAGATGCATCAAGTAGCCCTCCAGGATTATCACGCAAATCAATTATTAATTTTTCCACTTTTGATTTTTTAAATTCATTTAATGCATTTTTAACCTTTTCTGCAGCATCACCCATAAACTCAACAATTCTAATATAACCTATATTATCTTCCAATAATGCACTTCTCACTGTTTCTATTTTTATTATAGCCCTTGTTATTGTATAATCCTTCCAGATTGGATTTTGACCACGCTGTATTGTTATTGTAACCTTTGTCCCAGGGGTTCCACGGAGTTTGTGCACAGCATCCATTATTTCTATACCTTTTGTGGATTCACCATCTATTTGCATTATTTTATCCCCTGCTTTAATACCTGCCTCATATGCTGGTGTTCCTTCAAAAGGTGCTACAACAATTAACTGTCCATCTTTTATTGATATTTCAATACCTAATCCACCAAATTCTGCTTTTGTATCTTCGCTCATATCTTTATATGCTTGTTTATCAAGATATTGAGAAAATGGATCTATACTGTTTATCATTCCTTTTATAGCATTCTGAATAAGTTCATCAGGATCGGTCTTTTCTTCATCAACATAATTATTCCTTATAAGAGAATAAACTTCTAACAAAGGTTTTAAAGCATCATAATCATCTGATTTTGAATAAATGTTAAAAGTTAAAAGAAATAATATTATTAAAAAGATTACATTTTTCTTCATAAACATTCCTCCATTTTTTAATAAAATATAATCTAATATTAACAGAATAAATATAATTTTGTAAATATTAATTTAATTAAAATTTTATTATCATTAATACAATAAACTACAATGTAATCCGCCCGATCCCCATGCATATTGTTGAATGAGTACAACATCATAACCATATTTCCTATAAATATCAGCCTGAT
This sequence comes from Candidatus Goldiibacteriota bacterium, assembly GCA_026418955.1. Lineage (GTDB taxonomy): Bacteria > Oederibacteriota > PGYV01 > PGYV01 > DSYL01 > DSYL01. The sequence goes on from JAOAAI010000105.1 coordinate 4,064, forward strand.
TTTCTGCAATTGGATTAGGCATTTTCTCTTCTTGCTCTAACATATAGAAAAGATTGTTGATTGCATTAAAAATATTTATATATGTATGTTTATTAGGATTTTGTTTCCACATAACAAGAGTTTCTTCTAAATAATAAAGTGAATTCTGAAGTTTTTGCTGTTGGGATAATTTATTATTTTCTGATAGATGATATGGATATTTACCAAGCAGGATTGTAATTTTACCTGTATCTCTGTTTCTAAACTTTGCGACATTGGCGGGATTTCTAACAGGATGATCATAAAATGGGATTCTAACAACTTCAAAACCTAATTCATTCATCTGTTCTGCTACTGCATTATATTTTTCATTACATTTTAATACAAATTCTTTACTTAACATTTCTCTACTTAAAATATCCATTATTTCAGATTTATCATATATTGGGATAAAAGCCCTACTTCTATGTTTATCAGGAAGAACAACAAGATACATATCAAGATGAAATATCTCATTAGTTCCCAAGGTTTTATCATATAATAATTTTTCTGGAATTATATGAACAGGTATTCCATATACCGAATTTGAAAAAGCTATTCTTGCTTCCTCAACCATCCATTGTTTATACGGTTCTTTTGAATCTACTGGAATATTATATTGCAATTCTATGTATCTCATTATACGATGCGGTCCAATAAGCAAAGCCGGCTTACCATCAGACATCATCACTATCTCTTCATCTCCACCTTCTGCGCTTGTATTATCTTCAAACCATTTTATTGTAAAAAATGAATTATACTTTCTTGTCATTGCTTCTATTGCAGATAAATATTTTGCAAAATCATCTTTTGCCATACCAATAATAACTCTTCCCTTTTCATCTATTCCTATTATTTCTGACGTATCTTGGGCCCAATGCAAATTTGTATTTGTATTAAAAAAATATATCCTTTGTTTTATATCATCATCAGTAAACGCACATTTTACTTTTAAATATTCAAGAAAAAATTTTTTTTCAAGGTTACCAACAGATTTTGGAAGCGCGACAAAAATTTTAGTATAAGATGGAAGTTTTCTCAATATATTTCCATGTGTAAATTCAAAATTAATCCAATAAATTAACTTTTTTATTTCTATCATATCTTTTTCTGATACATTTTTAGGTTTTACAATTTCAGGTAAAAAAACATATTTCTGATTTATTGGCCATAACCCAATAATAACAAAATTCAAATATCTTTCTGCTTCAGGAACAATTAAAACTTTTTCATCGGCTAAATAATATCCTTTTGGATATGTTTTTTGCCATAATGTTCCTGAATAGTTATTTTTAACTATGTATAAACAAAATAAAGATATTAAAAATAATTTTTTAAACATAATATACTTATAAAATATTTTAGGGGACCCTGTAAGGGCCCCCCTTTTTTGTTTATTTTTTATTTACTTAGACAACTAAAAATAAAAAAGTTTCGTTATTTAGATAAAAAATTTAAAAAACAATTTTACCATTAAAAATTACTTTTTCAATATGTAAATTTTTATTTAATATTAGCATATCTGCAATAAATCCTTTTTGTATCATACCAATTTTTTTTAATTTTAATAATTTAGCAGGATTATATGTTACCATTTGCAAAATATCTTTTATTGATAAATTACAAATTTTTTTCATATAACAAATCATATCAAGAAGATATAATTTTGAATTAATCTTTTTGTTTTTGTTTATAATTTTTTTATGATTTACTTTATCAGATATTAAAATTATTCTATTTTTGCCAAACTTTTTATAAATTAATTTTAAAATAGTAGGTGGTATATGAATACCATCTGCAATTAATTCAACAAAAATATTTTTATTTTTTAAAAATGCAAAATAAGTTGGTGGTTTATTTTCATTCCATTTTGACATTGCATTGAAAAGATGTGTCACATTTTTAATTCCATATTTTAATGAGTATAAAGCTAAGTTATAATCAGCATTTGAATGTCCAAAAGATGGGATAATTTTATTTTTTTTAAGTAACTTAAATATTTTTTTTGAATTGTTTATTTCTGGTGCAATTGTTATAATTTTTATATTTTTATATTCGTTCTTTATTTCATTAATATCTGTATTAATATCTATATACTCAATAGGTATTGCCCCTTTTTTTTCTTTATTAATAAAAGGACTTTCAAAATATATACCAATACATCTTGAACCGATCTTTGAATTTTGTATTTGATCTGCTATACGTATTAATTTTTTATTATTTTTTTTATAAAACATAGTTAAAAGAAAAGAAGTTACTCCTTTTTTTAAAAAAGAATTTTTAAATTTTATTATATCTTCTTGTGATTTTATATCCAGAATATCTATATCTGATGAATGTGTATGTATGTCAATAAAACCAGGACACAATATTGAACTGTTTATATTCAAGCCATTTTTAAAATTTTTTGAATAATAAACTTTTTTAATTATATTCTTATGTATTTCAACAGTATTAGCTTTAATAAATTTTAAACCATTAAAAATTCTTGCATTTGTTATTGTTAACATTATTAAACTCCATAATGTAGTTATAAATAATATCAAAAAAATATAAAGTATGCAAATATTAATAATTTTATTGTATGATAAATTTGAATTTTTTATCTTTTTATCTAAAATAAAAAGATGCCAGTGAAAATTTTAACATTATTATTTTTTCTTATTTTTTATTAAACGAAATAAGTTTACTCTACAAAAAATTTAAATTTAATATTTTTTATCGTTAAAATTTAATGATTGACTATTTATTATTTAATAGTAAAATAATAAAAATATTAATTATTAGGAGGTATTAAAATAATGAAAAAAATATCAATTATTTTTTTTATTTCATTTATTTTTCTATCTTTTAGTTTTGCACAAACATCCACTGAAACACCAACTATTACAAAAACAAAAACAGAAACTATAACACCGACTTTAACAGAAACTCCTACAATAACATCAACCCCTACCATCACTCCTACTTTTACTAACTCTCCGACTCCGCAGGCTAGTGTATTTGCATATCCAAATCCAGCTGCGTTTCGGGATAATATCTTTATTGCATATCCAAGTAAAACAGGTAAGGCAGAGGATATTAAACGGGTTGTAATTACAGTATATTCTATAAATGGTGATTATGTTGCCCAAATAGTTGATGATGCACCTAACGGATATACTGAATTTAAAATTGATAAACTAGCCCGTGGAACATATTTATATAAAGTTCTTGTAAGATATAATGATGGCACAGAAGAAATTCATAAATATAAGAAATTTGCGATTATAAAATAAAGGAGGAATATAAATGAAAAAATTTGTTGTTTTTTTATTTTTTATATCTTTTTCAGTTAATTTTCTATATGCTGATGCAGAATATCAGATGTTTGATAATTCATCAATTGTTGCGGCAAAATATCTAGACTTTGGTTCTAGTGCTGCCGCAGCTGGTATGGGAAATGCCTATATAGGTGTTGTAAACGATGCTGCTTCAATATACTGGAATCCTGCTGGATTATGTGAAATGCAAAAACAAGATAAAGACTGGCATATTTATTTTGCCCATAACATATGGTTTCAAGATATAATGGCCAGTGATATAGCACTGGCTAAAAATTTTAAAAAAATTGGTGTTTTTGCACTTGGCATATCATATTTGAATTTCGGCAGTATTCAAAGAACAGATATTGATTCCCTTGGGAATCCAATATTCAGAAAAGATGAAAAATATTCACCTTATTCAATAATTATCCATACTGCATATGCTGGAAAACTTGAAGATGATCTTGATGCAGGTATAAATTTAAAATATATACTAGATAATATTGATGGAAATGTATCTCAAACACTTGCTTTTGATCTTGGATTACGTTATGCATTTCCATATCTTAAAGGTTTATCTTTTAACCTGGTATCAAAAAATTTTGGTGGACGTTTGAATGAATTTATACTTTCAAAAGAAATTTCATTTGCTGTTTCTTATATCTTTTCTATATCTAATTTTTCTATAACTTTAGATTATGACATAATAGGAAAAGTGGCAAATAATCCTTTACACAGATTTGGCATTGAAATTGAAACTCCTTATATTTTTGTTTTCAGAACAGGATATCATACAGATAATACCACAATTAAAGAAGGATTTAAAAATTTTACATTTGGTATAGGTATTAAATTATCAGATAAATATGCTGATTTTGCATATGAACCATATGGTGATATTGGAAATGTATATAAAATTTCATTCGGCGGCAACTTTTAAAAAATTAATAAATTATATTAAATATAATTTTCAAATTTTTATATCATATTCTTTCATTTTTCTCCATAGTGTAGAACGAGAAATACCCAACGCTTTTGCAACTTTAGTATGATTTGAACCAAATCTTTCAAACGCTTTTATAATTGTCTGTTTTTCAAGATCTGATAATAAAAATTCCCTTTCTAATTGATTATTATCTTGAATTTGTTCGTGTTGAGTAAGACGACGAAATGGAGAAATATTCTGTAAGTAAATAGGTAAATCTTCAAATCTAATTATATCTGTCTCAGCCATTATGAAAGCATGCTGAATTATATTATCTAGTTCTCTTACATTTCCAGGATAGTCATAATTCATTAATATTCCCTTTGCTCGTGTATCAATTCCAATTATATTTCTCTCATATTCTTTATTATATTTCTCCATAAAAAATCTAATTAATAAAGGTATATCCTCTCTTCTTTCACGTAGTGGTGGTATATGAATATGTATAACATTTAATCTAAAAAATAAATCTTCACGAAATTTCTTTTCCTTTATCAATTTAAATAAATCCTGATTTGTTGCCGCTATAACTCTTATACTTACTTTTCTTAAAACTTCATCTCCTAACCGTCTTAATTCACCATATTCAATAACTCTTAAAAGTTTTGATTGAAGATTTAAACTCAAATCACCAATTTCATCCAAAAATAATGTTCCGTTATCAGCAAGTTCTATTAGACCCTTTTTATCTGTATTAGCTCCTGTAAATGCACCTTTTTTATATCCAAACAATTCTGATTCAAGTAGATTTTCAGGTATTGCAGCACTATTCACAGCAACAAATGCATTATTTGCCCTTGAACTCGTCTCATAAATAATTCTAGCTATTAATTCTTTCCCTGTGCCTGTCTCACCCGTTATTAAAACATTTGAATCACTTTTTGAAATTTTTTGAATTGTATTTAAAATTTTTTTTATTTTCTCACTTTTACCAATAAATTTTTCTTTAAAAAATTCATCTGGCGGTGGTTTCCTAGATATTTCTTCAGTTGAATCAATTAAAAATTTTATTTCATTCAAATTTATTGGATATGTTACATAATTAAAATTAGTTTCTCTTGTTAAGTTTATTATTTTATCAACTGCTTCTTTTGTAGTAACTATAATAACATTTATATTTTTATATCTTTCATTTAAAAATTTTATTAAATTTAATTCTAACATTTCAATAAATTGAAAATCTAAAATTATAATATTATATTCTTTTGTAGAAATAATATTCATAAGCATAGATGGATCATTAATAATATTCACTGAATAATGATTATCTTCTAAAAAATTATTAATTTTAATAGATTCATCTTTATCTTTTAATGCTATTAATATCTTTTTCATTTTTTAATTTAAACTCCTTTATTTCATTAAATAATTTTTTAAGCTCAATATTATCTTTGAATTTTAAAATACCCTCTTGCAATTCATTTAATGCTAGTTCATATTTTTGCATTTTAAAATATGTATATGCAATATAAAATGAAATTTCAGAATTGTATGTTTCATTTTTAGACATTAAAAAATTTTTAATGGCTTCATCATACTTTCCTGTTTTAAAATAATACACTCCTATATTTCTATATATTATAGCAGTTTTATAATTTTTTTCAAGTAAAAAATTATACAATTTTTGTGCAGATTTAATGTTATTTCTTGAAATAAAATCATTAGCTTTTATAAAAGCAAGTTCAAGCATATCATTATAAGACATTTTATTTATTATTTCCATACCTTTTAAAACATATTCATTTTTACTTCCCATTTTTATTGCTTTATCAAACATCTCTTTGGCTTTAGGTAAAATAAATGCATTATAATATAAAATTCCTAATTTTTCATATGCAAAAAGAAGTGGATATCTATTAATAACATTTTCAAGTGCTATAATTTCATTATCAATATCATTAACTTTTGAATATGCTAGTGCTAAATTATAATATATTCTTGCTTCTGGTTTATTAACAGGAAAATTCAATGCCATCTTATATAATTCAATTGCATCATTAATAAATCCATTATCCATTAAAACATTGGCTTGATTGACCATTGAAACAGGATACCATGTTATAAGATTAATATTAGCTTTGCTGTTAATACATGCATTATCAAAAATAT
>JAOAAI010000118.1 GCA_026418955.1 Candidatus Goldiibacteriota bacterium
AGATGTGTATAAGAGACAGGATATGGAGAGTTGATGGGGAGATTTAAGAAGTAACATCTTTTCCGAACATCTTCAAAAAACATCTTTTGCGCACATTTATACAGTAGCCGATGATAATGAAGTTAATGCTTTTTGGATTTTTTCTTTATGATAAAAATATTTTTCCCATCTTTTTATATTTGCAGGAGTTAAAATGGTTGAATAAATCATGTGTTTTGGTTCTGATGGTGGTTTGACGAGAGTCATGCCAGCTTCTTTTAATGTTCTATTACCTTTTTTATTATTGCAGTCAGGACATGCAGTAACTACATTATGCCAGTCATTTGTTCCATTTTTACTTCTTGGAATAACATGATCAAGAGTGGGTTTATTTGTATATTTGCCGCAATATTGGCATTGATAATTGTCCCGTAGGAAAACCGATTTTTTAGAAAATTTAGGACGGGAATATGGCCTTTTCACATAATATAAAATCTGAATAACAGACGGAATACGTATTTTTGCCTTTACTGTGGATAGGTAATATGGACTGTCTTCTACTGGATGAGCTTTTTTGGTAAATAAAAGTTTTAATGCCCGACGGACATTAATAATGGTTAATGGTTCAAAGGTTGAATTTAATAGTAATACGCTACTACTGTCACCATCCATATTTTTTCACCTCCAATATAATTAAATATATTTTATAAAAAAAAATTTGTTAAATCAAATATTTTTTTTATTTTATTTTTACAAGGCAACTCTTTAATATGTTTCTTAAAAATAACAATTTTATTTTTTATATGATGACGATTCTATCAAGAAAAGTGTGTAATTAAGATAAAGCATAGAAGGAGTTCTCGCCCATTATGAGTAATTAAATTAAAATTTATGGTATAATTAAATGTAAACTTTGAATGCATTTTTTCGTCTAAAAAATAAAGTTATTTAACATAATTAAAAACAGAAATTAAAAAATCCATTTTTGAAAAAGTGAATGAATAAAATTTCAATTATCTGCCTTTATAAAATGGTTTAGGAGAACAAAAATGATAAAAAAAATAAAATTATTATCCATCATTTTATTAATGTTATTTATTTTTAGTTCATGTATTTATATAATTTCAGAAAAACCTTATTATTATGATTACACCGATTATGAAGACCCTGAGACGTCAGTGAGTTACAATTATTACTACTATTCGTATTCAGGTTATCCTGTATATGTTCCCACATATACACCAACACCAGTACCAACGCCTATTATTATAAAGTCAACAGATATAAATATAATTGTTTTAAAGGTTGTTGAAAACAAACATATTTTTTATAGAAACAATAAGGAAATTGCTGTATGGTATTTTCATCCAGATGGTAGAATAGATAGAAACGGTGAAGTTATTAACGGTAGAGTAATAAGATATTATGATGATTCCAATATAATAGAATGGGAATTTGAATATAAGAATAATGTCAGGTGGGGACAATGTAGAAGATATTATAATAATGGAAAACTATGGGAAGAAGTTTATTATAATAATGGGAAAAGAGAAGGCACGTATAGATTATATTATCCAGATGGCAGAATAAAAGAGGAAGTTAAATACAAGGATGGTTTCAGAGATGGAATATATAAAATATACCATGAAGATGGCAGAGTCATTGAACATGGTAATTATAAAAAGAATAATAGAGAAGTAAAATTCAGAGATGAAAAGTATTTTAAGGAAATAATGGATAAAAAGGAAGAATTAATTTTTCAATCAACACAACAGATAAATATCATACTAACACCTGTGCGTCAGATAAATGAGCAACCAACATTTACAGTAGATAATGAATTATTCAAAGATAGAGAATTTTTAAACAAAAAAAAGACACGTAGTTTAAATGATGAGAATAATGATAAGGATAAAATAAAGAATAAAGACATTATGGTAGAACAGGATAAAAACCAGATTCAAGAACAGGAGAAAAATCAGGAACAGCAGCTTATTCAGCAAATTAATCAAGAACAAAAACAGGAGATAATTGAGCATAAAGTTGATGCAAGTCAGACAACATTAAATGAACAGACGAAATCAGGAATAATAAATATAAAAAAACCAAAAGATAGAAGGAAATTTAAAATTAAATATGATTTTGGGCAAGAAAAGAAATTGGATGAGTGGGTTAATTTTAAAGCAACCGTGGATATAAAAGATTCAGTTAATGAATCACAACTCATAGCTGAAGAAATAAACACAGAGAATTCTAAAAGCGACAAAGAACTTAAAGAATATATAAATGTTCAGGAAAATTCAACTAATACTCACATAAATATAAGAAAAAACGATAAAAAATAAAATGCATAGACAAGGCTTCTGCCAGAATAGAACATTAGAGAAATGTGGTTTTTTAATTCGTAGGAATTGTTTTTGAGATGGATTTTTTGTCGTGAAATTGCAATTTTTTGTTTTTTAATTTTTTTTATAAAAATTTTTATCAAATATATTTTTAAACATTTTTGATAAACTTTGTAAAACTAAAAAGGAGAAAAAACATATGCGAGCAATTATTGTAATTTTTATTTTATCAATTTTTTTATTTAGTTGTGCCACAACTGGAAAACAAAAGACAGAGATAAGAACAGATCAATTTCAGAATATACTTGGATTTGTTGTAACTGGTGCAGGCCTTGCTAGTGGTGCATATTTGGGTTATCAAGCAGCTGATAAACAAAACTATGGTCAGAGTTTTTCTTATGGCCTTATGGGAGGCATTTTTGGAGGACTCGTATCTGGAGGGGTTTATTATCTTGCAATGCAATTAGTTGCAGAAAGGGTAGAGGTAGAAGTACCAGAAAAAGCAGAAGAACTAAAGGCAGATGAGACAATACTATTTCCGAAGTAATAGTAAAAAAGTTAGTAAATAGTTCATATATAGATCTAATTTTGTTAAAAAATATTTTTAACTACTTTTAGAGCTAACTATAAACTATTTGAGAACGTTTTAAAATTAACTATGTCTGAACTATTTTTGAACTATTTACAAACTTATGTTAAAACTATTTTCTAAAATTATTTATACCTGTACATCGCCCAGTAGATTGCAAAGGGAAAAGTAGATATAAGCAGCAATATCATTTTTATGGCAATCACATTAAAATACTTCAGGAAAATCAAGAAAATAACTAGAGATGTTATTCTGCCTATTGCAATTGGTACATCTCTAGCAACTATATATTCCATTTTTCTTTCGTTTATATTGGCATCTAGTGATATCAAATCCATTGCGTAGGCAGAAAAAGGAATACGTATAAGTATCCCGGATATGGAAGATAAAATGCTATAAATTAAAAGCGTATTAAAATTTATTTTATAAACCAGGATAAAAGCAAGAAAAAAAGATATTAGTGCGCCGATTATGACAGAATTGCTTCTTGTGTGCGGTTTTGAAAATTTACCAACCAGATATGAGGTAGTAATAGATATCAAAGAAACAAGAAATGAAAGTTTGCCAAATGTAAATTCGCTACCTGTTGTTTTGACAACTAAGATTGAAATTAAAAACATTGATATTGCGTCATTTCCAGAAATAAAAAAATATCCAACCATTGTTTTAAACCATTTTTTGTTTTTTGTGAAAATCAAATCTTTTATTTTATAAGGTTTTAAAATTGGTTTTGATTTAAGTGGTGATGCTAAAATAACGGATGAAAGCATAAGAAAAGAAGATATTGCAAATATCACATAATATCCTTTTAAATCAGGTAAAATATGTATTATAAATCCTGAAATAAGTGGGCCTAGTAATGATGAAACTGATGCTATTATACTTGTTGTAGAATAAAATTTTTCCCTTTTGCCAATTTCCGTATAATCAATTGTTAAAATATGATATCCAAACCAATAAAATCCCATTGCAATTCCATAAATGATACCAAAAAGGACAAGATTTTCAGTAATTTTTTCTCTAACAAGCAATACAAAAAAATAAAATAAAGAATGGAAAATAATACCAATTTTATATATAGTGAGGCGGTCTATATGCATACCAATATAACCACATAAATAAAAAATAAAAGGAACGGTTATATATGTTGAAATAAGATATTTTATTATTATGTTAAAATCGAATTTTAATTTCCATATATAAATATTCACAAATGCACCAGATAAAACCATGCCTGCTGTAAATAATATTATTGTCATTAAAAATATCTGTAAATTTTTATTTTTCATAATGGCATAATTATATATATTTTTTTTTAATGTTCAATACGGATATTAGAGATTTAAAATTTTAATTGATTAACTTTTAAAGTATAATATAATAAAACAAAATTATATTGTGGAGTTAATATGTCAAAACTAATAAGATTTGGAGTATCACTTGATAGAGAATTATTACAGAAATTTGATAATTATATAAAAACTAATAATTATCCAACGCGTTCCAAAGCTATAAGTGATCTTATTAGTAATGTTTTTGTGAAGGAAGAATGGAAAAAAAATAAAATGTCAGCTGGAGCAATAGTGCTTGTATATGACCACCATAAAAGAGAACTTGTAAACAAACTAATAGATATTCAACATGATTTTCATAAAATAATAATATCTTCACAGCATGTCCATCTTGATCATAATAATTGTTTGGAAGTTATTTTAACAAAGGGCAGAACAGTTGAGATTCAAAAACTTGCATCATTATTGAAATCAACAAAAGGTGTGAAATATTCATCTTTGCTTGCTGCAACGACAGGAAAAGAATTGTAATTAAATTTATGATTTAAAATTTTAGATTTAGGATTTTTTAAACCCTAAACTATAATATAAAATATAAATCTTAAATTTTAAGATATATCT
>JAOAAI010000132.1 GCA_026418955.1 Candidatus Goldiibacteriota bacterium
CATTGAAACAGGGTGGATGGGGAAAAGCAAAACCGTTCACTCAGAATGCAATTAAACAGATACAGTTTAATATCAAATCAATGACAGTTGAACTGCCCTCTGTTTTATATAATGGAATGGTTGTGCCTTTTGCTAATTTTAAGATAAAAGGAGTCTTATGGTATCAAGGTGAATCAAATGCTGAAAGAGCAAAACAATATGAAACATTATTACCTTTGATGATAAAAAACTGGCGAGATACCTGGGGATATGAGATACCTTTTTTTATTGTTCAACTGCCTGGTTTTATGCAGAAAAGAGACCAGCCATCAGAAAGCTCATGGGCAGAGTTGCGAGAGGCACAGTTAAAAACAATGCAAAATATGCAATCAGTTGTAACTGTTTCAACAATTGATCTTGGCGATCCAAATGATATTCATCCTAAAATAAAAAAAACTTATGGTGAACGGCTGGCTCATTCTGCGCTTGTCATGTTATATGGCAAAACCGGACCACTTACAGGGCCAATTTATGATTCAATGGAAATAAAAGAAAATAAAATATATATTAAATTTAAGAACACGGGCAATGGTTTAATATCAAAAAATGGCGGACTAAAAGGTTTTGCAATAGCAGATTCTGATAAAAATTTTAAATGGGCAAAAGCAGAAATAAAAGGAAACGATACAATTGTTGTATGGAACGATGATATTAAAGAACCAGTTGCTGTTCGTTATGCTTGGGCTGATTTTCCCGAATGCAATCTATATAATAGTGAAGGGTTAGCTGCATTTCCATTTAGAACTGATAATTGGGAAGGAGTGACAGAGAAAAACAGGTAAAGTAAAATGAAAAATTATTGTCATTCTCGACCCTGATTATTCAGGGATAAACTTAATCTTGCATCAAATTTTTACATAGATGCAGGGTTTCACTCCTGTCTCAATAAAGCATTGGAAAATTGAAATAAAAAATTAGAAAAGTTTGTTTTTACAATTTCCTAATTACATATAAATTATTTTAAAACTACTTTGATGATTTTAAAAATTTGAAAATTTGAAAATTTCAACATATTATTATGCAATTTCGTAAAGATTAGGGATATAGTATTATAAATATATAACAAGATAAATTTTATCTATAATAGTATTTAACCATCTTTTTTCTTAAGTCATATCAAATACTCTTGTTTTTTTATTTTATTATTTGCTATTAAATTGTGTGTAATAGTTATAACTTCACTTTTTATTATTTAATACACCTAATTTTACTATTTTTGCTTAACCATCATGTGCCTGTACTTTTCCACAAAAATTAAAAATTAATATTGACAACCAAATCGTATTTTTATATAATTACAAAAAAATGCGCACGTGCGCATTTTTGGGTTGGCGAAAGTATGGGTTAAATGTATGATTATGGTGGGGCATAATAATTTTTTGACAATGGTTTATAAATTTTATTATATAGTGATTAAAATGTTTTAATAAAAAATTAAGAGGAAAAAATGTTTCTGAAAAAATTTGAAAAGTCAATTTTGATTTTAGTCTTAATGTTTTTATTTCGTTTACCAATTTTTTCTGATAATCCCGTAATCTGGCATAAATATACTG
>JAOAAI010000160.1 GCA_026418955.1 Candidatus Goldiibacteriota bacterium
AATTCTTACAAAGGTTTTAAATCCCCTTCTGATATATTATCTGAATACAACTTATCTTCCGATATCGCTTTTATTCAACCTATTATCATTGATGAATTATATAGACATAATTTTTCTTCTGAGTATAATTATTTGTACCACTATGTACATGATTTTCCAAATAGTTTTAAAGTTATAGTTCCATTTAAATTTTGATTAAATATAACTTTTTATTTTATAAATATTCTATTTTGCAAATATAAATAATTTATATATAATTTCAAGTTTAATATAAAAAAATTCTTGATTTCAAATTAAATCATTGTTAAAATTATATCGCTTTTACAGATTAAAATAATAGTGCTGGCGTAGCTCAGTGGTGGAGCTTCTGATTTGTAATCAGATGGTCGGTGGTTCGAATCCACTCGCCAGCTCCAAAAAATATAAAACAGATTTAGGATAAAGAAAAAGGTCTTTAAAATAATAAAATTGTTAAAAAAGTGTTTATATTAAGATTATTTGATGCGGGAGTAGCTCAGTGGTAGAGCGCTAGCCTTCCAAGCTGGATGTCGCGGGTTCAAGCCCCGTCTCCCGCTCCATAGTATTGAAAATAATGTAACAATATAGCATTAAAAGTTAAAAATTTGATTAAATTAACTAATAAATAAAAAACTACTTGAATTTTTTTTTAATAAGATTTAATATATTTTATAACTAATTTTTCTTTAAATGATGTTCTTTTAAAAAAGATGCCAGATAAATCTTAAAAATTAGGAATTGGGATAAGGAAATAGGCTCCTTAAGACAGTTAAAATGTTAAAAAATTTTGCTTGCTTACTAATTTTTTAACCATTATATTATTATTGAAAGCGGGGGTGTAGCTCAGTTGGTCAGAGCGTCTGCCTGTCACGCAGAAGGCCGCGAGTTCAAGTCTCGTCACTCCCGCCATATTTTTTTAAATCAAAAATCATAATTTCTCATATTGTTTCATTACCTCATATGCTACTACAGCCACTGCATTTGAAACATTAAGTGAGTTTACTTTCCCTTTTTGTCTTATCTTTACCAGAAAATCGCAATTTTTCATAACTAAATTTCTTATACCACTTCCTTCGCTTCCGAACACAAGAGCACTTTTCTTGTCAAAATTAACGTCATCAAGAAAAATATTCCCATTTACATCAAATCCATAAATCCAGAAATTTTGTTTTTTTAATTCTCGTAAAGCATTGTTAATATTTGCAACTTTAATTATATCTATATACTCCAAAGCACCACTTGATGCCTTATAAACTGTATCTGTAATATCACTGGTATTAACAGGCGAAAAAATAATACCATTAATACCAAATATTTCACAACTTCTTATGATTGCTCCAAAATTATGTGGATCCTGAATAGAATCTAAAACGCATAAAGATATTTTTTTATCATTTTTATATTTTTTAAAAAACTCATCAAGCGTCCAGCTTTTGTAACCTTCTACGTTCAATGCAATACCCTGATGTTTATCAGTTCCAAGTTTTTTATATAATATTTTTTTATCTATGTAATTTACTTTTATATTTTTCTCTTGTGCATATCTTATAATGTCTTCAAGTCCTTTTAAACCTTTCACGATAAAAATTTCATAAATTTTTCTCCGACCACTCTTTATTATCTCTCTTGCCACATTTTTTCCATATAAAAGCATAATCCACCTAAAATTTATTTTTTCCATCAGAAAAAACTATGTAAAAAAATATGAATTCTTACTTTTGCTTTTGCTAAAAATTACATAATAATTTCTTCTCTATCCCAAGTTTGTAACTTCTGCAAAAGCAAAAGCTCATATATTCATTCTATTTCTAATTATTTTTGTTGCATATCATTTCATCTCTTTAATAACAAACGTTCTTTCTTTTGTAAACTCAAGTGCATATCCATCGTCTAGAAGTTTCTTTCTTAAAGCATCTGACTCATTATATTTTTTTTCTTTTCTTAAATTATTAATTACATCTACCAGTTCTTTTATTTCTTTTTTTATATCAGAAATTTCTGGTTTTATCTTTAAAACAGAACACATTTCGTATAATAATTTTTGCCATAATTTACATCTATCCACATTGTTTTTATTAACATCTGTCTTTATAGCATTTAACACTGAAAAAATAATGCCTATTGCCTTGGGAGTGTTAAAATCATCGTTTAACGAATCTATAAATTGCATTTTAAAATCGTAAATCTGTTTATCAATTTTTAAATCCATTTTTTTTTCTTCTTTTCCATCAAGTAATTGATATATTCTCTGAAAAGTATAATAAATTTCTCTGTAGCCTGCTTTTGAACTTTCTAAATTTTCTTTTGAAAAATCCATTGGTGCTCTGTAATGAGTTGATAATATAAAAAATCGTAAAACTTCTGCTGAATATTCTTTAACAATATCCCTTGTAAGCACAATATTGCCAATTGACTTTGACATTTTTTCACCTTTTATATTCATAAATCCATTATGCATCCAGTACTTTACAAATTGCTGATTTCTCGCAGCCTCATATTGTGCTATCTCATTTTCATGATGTGGAAATATTAGATCAATACCACCAGCATGTATATCAAATGTTCCACCTAAATATTTAGAAGACATTGCAGAACATTCAATATGCCAACCAGGTCTACCTGCCCCCCAGGGACTCACCCATGATGGCTCATCTGGTTTTGAAAATTTCCACAATGCAAAATCAAGTGGATTTTTCTTTTTTTCATCAACTTCAACTCTAATCCCGCTTTGTAGTTCATCAATATTTTTATGCGAAAGTTTTCCATATTCTTTAAATTTTGTAACATCAAAATAAATTCCATTCTCTGTTTTATATGCAATACCTTTATTATAAAGCTCTTCTATTAAATGAATCATTTCTGATATCTCTTGTGTTGCTTTAGGAAAGATATCAGCAGGTTCTATATTTAACTTTTTTATATCTTCAAAAAATGCTTCTGTATATTTTCTTGAAATATTATCCCATGTTGTATTTTCTTCTTTTGCTTTATTTATTATTTTGTCATCTATATCTGTAATATTCTGAACATAGATTACTTTATATCCCGAATATTTTAAAAAATTTCTGAATGTATCAAAAACAATAAAAGCACGGGCGTTACCTATATGAAAATAATTATAAACAGTTGGGCCACAAACATACATCCTTACCTCATCATTATTAACTGGCTCCAATAATTCTACTTTTCTTGTTAAAGTATTATAGATTTTTATGTTTTTATTTATTTCCATTTTTCTATTTCACCTTTTCCAATAATGCAATTGCATGAGCACAGACACCTTCTTTTGCACCGATAAATCCCAATCCTTCTTCCGTTGTTGCTTTTAATCCAATCTGTTCAAGTTTAATATCAAGAATATTTGCAATTGTCTGTTTTATTTTATCAATGAATGGTGATAATCTAGGATATTCAGCAACCACAATCATATCAATATTACAAATTTTAAATCCTTTTTGCTCTATTTCTTCTTTTACTTTTTTTAATAGTTCGGTACTTCTTATACCACGATACTTCTCATCCGTATTCGGGAAATAATGACCTATATCATTTAAACCAGCAGCACCAAGCATTGCATCCATTAACGCATGTAATAAAACATCTGCATCTGAATGACCTTCAAGTCCAAATTCAGAATTTTCAAATTCAAAACCACCAAGAAACAATCTTCTACCACGAACCAATCTGTGAACATCATAACCAATTCCTACTCTCATATTTCCTCCATACTTAAAAAAAGTTTCATAATTTCAATATCATTTTTTGTTGTAATTTTAATATTTCGTTCATCTTCTTCTATATATTTTACCTTTAAACCAGCTTTCTCAAAAACATAGGATTCATCTGTTGGTCTTATCTTATTTATATTATCCTCATTATACAATTTTTTTAAAATATCATATTTAAATCCTTGTGGTGTGGCTGCTAGTTTCACATTTTGTCTATCCAACGTCTTTATAACATAACCGTTTTTTACAATTTTTAAAGTTGCATATATATTAACAAGAGGTATAACTGCCTGCTGTTTCTTTAATAGCTTCACAATGTTTTCTATTAACCCCTTTGATACAAAAGGACGTACTCCATCATGTATCAAAATATTTTCTGGTTTTATTTTATTTAAATATTCTATTGCATTGTAAACCGAATTAAATCTCTCTTTCCCACCTGATATTATATCAATCACTTTTTTAAATCCATACTTTTTAACAATATTTTCTTTAACAAACTGTATAAATTTTTTTTCAACAACAAAAAGAATACCATCTATACAACTCGCCCTTTCAAAAATCAAACCAGAATATGCTATTATTTCTTTATTATTTATTTTATGATACTGTTTAGGCAGACGGTGCCCAAACCGCCTGCCTGAACCAGCTCCCATAATTATACCTATATTTACCATCTATAATTTTTTCCTCTTTAATAATGTTTGTAACCCTGTCTATGATCCTGATGTCTATGATGTTGCTGATGATGGTTAAAATGTTTTTCCTCATATTTTGCAAAAATCATTTTACCAGCATCTGTCTGGAGTACATTAGTTATAGTAATTTCTATTTTTTTATTTATCATTTTTCTTGCCCCATCAACAACAATCATGGTTCCATCATTTAAATAAGCAATTCCTTGATCCTTTTCCTTACCTTCTTTTACAATCTTCACGGTTATTTTTTCTCCAGGTAAAAAAGTTGGCTTAATCGCATTTGAAAGGTCATTGATATTCAAAACATCAATTCCTTGAATTTCTGCAATTTTATTTAGATTATAATCATTGGTAATTATTTTTGCTCCGATTTCTCTGGCAATACTAACAAGTTTTTCATCCACTTTATTTGTTCCTTTAAAATCTCTATCAAGTATTTCAACTGTCATTCCAGAAACTTTTTTCAGCTCATTTAATATATCCAGACCACGGCGACCTTTATTTCTCTTCATATTATCAGATGAATCTGCGATTAACTGAAGTTCCTGTAAAACAAATTTTGGAACAATTAATACACCTTCTAAAAAACCTGTTTTTGCAATATCACAAATTCTCCCATCAATGATCACACTGGTGTCAAGTATTTTTTTAGATAATTCAGCTTTTGCCAACTTTTTCTTATAAATAATAGCTTGAGCAATTATTATTATTAAAAAAATAAATATTACTGCAACCAGTAATAAAATAGTATAATTCATTTTTTCACCTCCTTTCTTTTTAATTATTTTTAAACAACGTTATATAATCGTTAAAAATTTTACACTTTTTTTATTTAAAAAATTATATAATAAAATTTATCTTTATAACAACATCTATCAATGAGCCTTTTAAAACCAAAATAATCATTCAAAAATAATCTTTTTTAAATCATAAATATTTTTTATTTTTATTAACTTCATATCTGTATTTAAATTTCCAGCATTTTCCGGAATCACACATTCAACAAATCCAAGTCGTCTTGCTTCTTGAACTCTATTTTCCATAAACATGACAGGACGAACCTCACCATCTAACCCGAGTTCACCAATAAATATCATTTTTGGAGATATTGGTATATTTTTAAAACTTGAATATATTGCTGCTGCAATACCTAAATCTGCACCTGTCTCATACACTTTTAAACCACCTGTAACATTAACAAAAATATCCTGATTTTCTAAATTAATATTTAATTTTCTCTCCAGTATTGCAATGATCAATAAAAGCCGATTATAATCTATACCAGTCACTGTCCTTTGTGGAATGCCGAAATTTTTCCTAGATGTCAATGCCTGCAGTTCAATTAATATTGGTCTTGTTCCTTCCATCAGTGTTATCACTGCACTTCCTATTTTAGAAATTTCAGATAATTCAATGAACAATTTTGACGGACTATTTACCTCTTTTATCCCATCCTCAGTCATCTCAAAAATTCCGATTTCATTTGTTGAACCAAATCTATTTTTTACTGCTCTCAGAATTTTCAATTTATAATATTTTTCAGATTCAAAATACATAACTGCATCAACAATATGTTCAAGCATTTTAGGACCTGCTATCATTCCTTCTTTAGTTACATGACCAATTATTATAATCGGAATATTTGTAGTTTTTGCAACATAAAGAAGGTGTGCACAACTTTCCCTTACCTGATTTATGCTGCCTGCCACTGAATCCACACTCTGTTTATATACTGTCTGTATAGAAT
>JAOAAI010000161.1 GCA_026418955.1 Candidatus Goldiibacteriota bacterium
TGGTGATGCCGGGAGATAACATAGAGATGGAAGTAGAGTTAATAACACCGATAGCGATGGAGAAGGAAGTAAGGTTTGCGATAAGGGAAGGTGGTAGGACAGTAGGTGCAGGTGTTGTTACTCAGATCATTGAATAATAAATAATAATAATATTTTTTAAGTTTGGAAGGGAGAGAAATATATGCAGTTAGAAACACAAAAAATAAGAATCAGATTAAAGGCATACGATCATAAATTATTGGATAAATCAGTAAGTGATATTATAAAAAAAGTAAAAGAAACAGGAGCAAGAATTTCAGGACCGATTCCATTACCAACACGCATTCATAAATATACTATACAAAGATCTGTGCATATTGATAAAAAATCAAGAGAACAGTTTGAGATGCGCATACATAAACGACTTATTGATATACTTGAGCCAAATCCTGAAACAGTTGAAAAATTAAAAAATTTGGATTTGCCTGCAGGTATAGATGTTGAAATAAAATTATAAATTAAATTATAATGGAGGATAAAATTGTTATCCACAATTATTGGTAAAAAAAGAGGAATGACACAGATTTTCAATTCAAATGGTGATGCTATTCCTGTTACCATTGTAGAATTTGAAGATGCAGTAGTTGTTGATAAATTAACAGAAGAAAAAAATGGTTATAATGCAATAAAAATAGGAATATTTGATGATGTGAAACCTAAAAATATTCCAAAACCAATAAAAGGTATATTTAAAAATGAAAAAAAAGGAATTGATTTACCATTTAAAAAAGTTTTAAAAGAGATACGTGTTGAAAAGTCAGATTTGGATAAAATAAACATTGGTGATATAATAACTTTTGCAGATGTTTTTAAAGAAGGTGATTATGTAGATGTTTCAGGTATATCAAAGGGAAAAGGAACACAGGGAGTAATGAAAAGACATAATTTTTCAGGTGGACCTGGTTCACATGGTGGTATGTCTCATAGAAGACCTGGTTCAATTGGTTCAAACACTTTCCCTGCACATGTATGGAAGGGAAAAAGAATGGCAGGACATATGGGTTGTAAATCAGTTACAATACAAAATCTTGTTATAGAAAAATTTAATGCTGAAAATAAATTTTTACTAATAAGAGGAGCATTACCAGGACCTAATGGCTCTATTGTTATAATAAAAAAGGCAATAAAAAAAACAGTAAAAAGATAAAAAAGGAGTTTGAATAAATGATTGTTGATATAATTAATAAAGAAAAACAGAAGACAGGAGAATTTGAAATTGATGATAAAATTTTTGAAACTAAGATAAAGGATGATTTGATTCATAATGTAATTTTAACCTATTTAAATAATATTCACACAAATTCTGCGCACACTTTAACCAGAGCAGAAGTATCAGGTGGTGGTAGAAAACCTTGGAGACAAAAACATACAGGTAGAGCCAGACATGGATCTATTCGTTCACCAATATGGAAAGGTGGTGGAGTTGTTTTTGGACCAAGAGCAGTTAAAAAAAGATTATCTATTAATAAAAAGGAGTCAAAGCAGGTGTTAAAAGTTTTATTAGCAAGAAAATTGAAAGATAATAATGTACTGATTCTTGATAATTTTGAAATTACACAGCCAAAGACAAAGGAACTGGTAAAAGTATTGGATAACCTTGAACTTAAAAATAAAAAAGTATTGATTGTTATGGATAAAAAAGACGATAAGATCTATAAAGCAGGTAGAAATATAAAAAATTTAAAAATTTTACTTGCAAAAGATTTAAACGGATATGAATTTTTAATAAATGAAAAATTTATTTTTTCAAAAGAATCTTTACAAGAAATTTTAAGGAGAATAAATTGATGGATATTACAAGTATTATTAAAAAGCCTTTTTTAACAGAGAAATCTGGACTTTTGAAAGAAAAAGGTAATTATTATATATTTGAAGTTGATAAAAACGCTTCAAAAAAGATGATAAAAAAAGCAATAGAAGAACTTTTTAAAGTTCATGTGGAAAAAGTTAATACAGTTATATTGCCTGGCAAGTCGAAAAGATTTGGTAGAACTATTTCAAAAGCTAGGAAATTTAAAAAGGCTATTGTGAAATTAAAAGCTGGCGAAAAAATAGAACTGGTGGAAGGAGTATAAAATGGCTTTAAAAGAATTCCGACCCATAACACCGGGAAGAAGATTTATGATAGTTGATACCAAAGATGATATTACATCAGAGAAACCTGAAAAGTCATTGACTGTTGGTTTGAAGAAAAAATCTGGAAGAAATGTTTATGGTAGAATCACATCCCGGTTTAGAGGTGGTGGTCATAAAAGACTTTATAGAATAATTGATTTTAAAAGGGATAAATTGAATATTCCTGCAGTAGTTGAAACAATTGAATATGATCCAAACAGAAGTAGTAGAATTGCATTACTAAAATATAAAGATGGTGAAAAAAGATATATTATTGCACCATTAGGTTTAAATGTTGGCGATGTAGTAATTAGTTCAGAAGATGCAGAAATTAAAATAGGAAATAGTTTAATGCTTAAGAATATTCCTGTTGGTACACTAGTTCATAATGTAGAAATGATTCCTGGCGCTGGAGGTAAAATAGCGCGTAGTGCTGGCTCATTTGTGCAGATTATGGGCAAAGAAAAGGATTATGTTATTGTAAAAATGCCTTCTGGAGAATTACGCATGATTAACGCAAAATGTCGTGCAACTATTGGTCAGGTTGGTAATTTAGATCATGAAAATATAGTTATAGGTAAAGCTGGTAGAAGTAGATGGCTTGGAAGAAGACCTCGTAATAGATCCATGGCGATGAATCCAGTAGATCATCCAATGGGTGGTGGAGAAGGTCGATCAAAAAGTGGTAAACATCCACAGTCTCCAACTGGCGTAAAAGCTAAAGGTTTTAAAACTAGAAATAAAAAGAAATTTTCAAATAAATTTATAATTAGTAGACGCAATGCAAAAGGAGGGGTTGTATAATGAGTAGGTCTTTAAAAAAAGGTCCTTTTGTAGATGAAAAATTATTAAAAAAAGTTATGAAAATGGCAGAGACTGGTGAAAAGAAGATAATAAAAACTTGGTCCAGGAGGAGTACAATAACTCCTGAAATGGTTGGATATACTTTTGCGGTTCATAATGGAAAAAAATTTATACCAGTTTATGTTACTGAATTGATGGTAGGACATAAACTTGGTGAATTTGCACCAACAAGAATTTTCAAAGGTCATGGAGAAGCAAGGAAAGAATCTACTGAAAAGACATAAATGAATAAATAATAAATGATTAAAGGAGTATATTAAATGGAAGCAAAAGCAACAGCCAGATATGTTAGAGTAACACCGAGAAAAACACGACTTGTTGCAGATGTTATAAAGAGGATGAGTGTATCGGATGCAGTTACAAAATTGAAATTTATTAAAAAATCTGCTGCTCCGCATATTTTAAAAGTTATAAAGTCAGCTGTAGCAAATGCTACAAGAAATTTTGGAGTTGATGCAGATAAATTAAGAATAAAAGATATCAAAGTTGATCATGGTCCTACTTTAAAATATGCAAAAAGATTTATACCTCGGGCTATGGGCAGGGCATCTTATATACATAAGAGAACCTGCCATATAACTGTTGTTGTAACAGATAATATTTGAAAAGGAGAAAAACAAATGGGTCAGAAAGTTCATCCAGAAGGACTTCGTCTTGGAATAATAAAAGATTGGAAGTCAAAATGGGTTGCTAAAAAGAATTTTAAAGATATTCTTCTAGAAGATTATAGAATAAGAGAATTTATTAAAGATAGATTATATAATGCAGGTATTTCAAAAATAGAAATTGAACGTGCTGGTAATAAAGCAATAGTAAAGATTTATACAGCTAAACCAGGTATGATTATTGGGAAAAAGGGAACAGAGGTCGAAGAAATAAGAAAAGAACTGGAAAAAATGACAGGTAAGCAGATATTAATAGAACCTAAAGAAATTAAAAAACCTGAGATAGATGCACAATTGATTGCTGAAAATATCGCACAGCAGATTGAAAAACGTGTATCATACAGATGGGCGATGAAAAAAGCGATGCAAACAGCATTACAAACTTCATCGTCGCAGAATGAAGAAAGTGCAAAAGGAATAAAAATATGTGTTTCAGGAAGATTACAAGGTGCAGAGATTGCAAGATCTGAATGGTATGTGGAGGGCAGAGTACCATTGCAGACATTGCGTGCGGATATTGATTATGGTTTTGCTATAGCAAAAACTACATACGGAACAATAGGAGTTAAGGTTTGGGTTTTTAAAGGAGAAAAAATATAATTCTGTAAATGAGAGCTGGAGGATAAAATAATATGTTAATGCCAGCAAGAGTAAAATTCAGAAAACAACAGCGTGGTAGAATGAAGGGTATTGCAACAAGTGCTAACAGAGTTCATTTTGGTGAATATGGATTAAAAGCATTAGAGCCTGCTTGGATTACAGCAAGACAGATAGAAGCGGTACGTATTGGTATTAATAGGCATTTAAAAAAAGGTGGAAAGATGTGGATAAGAATTTTTCCAGATAAACCGGTAACAAAGAAGCCAGCTGAAACAAGAATGGGAAAAGGAAAGGGTATGCCTGAATCCTGGGTTGCTGTTGTGAAACCTGGAAGAATAATGTTTGAACTGGAAGGTGTAAGTAAAGAAGTTGCAATAGAAGCATTTAAGACAGCTGGAGCAAAACTCCCTATAAAAACTAAACTTGTTACAAGATATCAATTTTAATAGGAGTAAAAGATGAAGCCACAGGAGATTAGGGAATTAACAGTTCAGGAAATAGAAAGAAAAATAAAGGAATATAAAGATAATCTTTTTAAATTGAAATTAAAATTGGCTACAAAACAGATTGAAAATACTTCTCAAATAAGGATTTTAAAGCGTGATATTGCAAGGATGATGACAATTTTAAAAGAAAAAAAATCCAAAGAGGAGGCAGTTAAAGGATGAGCCAGAATAGAAGAAAAACATTAATTGGAGAAGTTGTGAGTGATAAAATGGACAAAACTGTTAAAGTTGTTATTGTTAGGCGTGTAAAACATCCACTTGTGAAAAAATATATAAACAGAACAACAAAAATACTGGCTCATAATGAAAATAACATGGCAAAAGTAGGAGATACAGTAAAAATAAAAGAAGTCAGACCAATAAGTAAAAGAAAAAGATGGCTTGTTGTTGAAATTATAAAAAAGGCAGGAGAACAAATACAGACAACTTTGGAAAATGGGAGTGATAATTTATGATACAGGCACAGACAAAACTTGAAGTAGCAGATAATTCAGGTGCTAAACAGATTATGGTAATTAAAGTTTTAGGTGGTACTAGAGCAAGATATGCAAGAATAGGCGATGTTTTTGTAGCATCGGTAAAAGAAGCAATTCCTGGAGCACAAGTAAAAAAGAAAGATGTAGTAAGAGCTGTTCTTGTTCGTAGTAGAAAAGAAATCAGAAGAAAAGATGGATCTTATGTTAAATTTGATTCAAATGCAGCGGTTATCATTGATGAACAGATGAATCCAAAAGGAACAAGAATATTTGGTCCGGTTGCAAGGGAACTGCGTGAAAAAAATTTTTTAAAGATTATCTCCTTGGCTCCCGAAGTCGTTTAGGAGGTTTGTTGATGAAAATTAAGAAGAATGATATAGTTACAGTGATCAGTGGTAAGGATAAAGGTAAGAGTGGAAAAGTTTTAAAAGTGTTTCCAAAAAAGCAAACTGTAATTGTTGAAAAAATAAATTTTATAAAAAGGCATACAAGACCAACAAGAAAGGTGCAACAGGGTGGTATTCTTCAAAAAGAAGCACCTATACATATATCAAAAGTTATGTTGATATGCAATAAATGTGGCAAGAAAACAAAAGTAAAGATAGAGAGACATTCCGGACAACCTGTAAGAATTTGCAAAAAATGTAAAGAAATGATAGATGCGAAATAATGAATGGAGGAGTGTTAATGGCAAGATTAAAAGAAATATATAAAACAAAAATAATAGATAAATTGATGAAAGAATTTAATTATAAAAATGTCAATCAGGTACCAAAACTTCTTAAAATAGTGATAAATATGGGTGTTGGTGAAGCAACACAAAATATAAAAGTTCTTGATCAGGCGGTTGATGACTTAGCTGCTATTACAGGACAAAAGCCTATAATAACCAGATCCAAAAAATCTATATCTAATTTTAAATTAAGACGTAATATACCGATTGGATGCAAAGTTACTTTACGTGGAGATAGGATGTATGAGTTCCTGGATAGATTAATATCAATTGCACTACCAAGAGTCAGAGATTTTAATGGCATTTCACGTGATTCTTTTGATGGTAGAGGTAATTATACACTTGGTATAAAAGAGCATATTATTTTTCCAGAAGTTAAATATGATAAGATTATACAAATACTTGGTATGGATATCAGTTTTGTTACTTCGGCTAAAACTGATAAAGAAGCTATGGGATTACTTGAAAGTTTTGGGATGCCGTTTCGGAAGAAATAAAATAAAGTTTTACTAACGGAGGCTAAAGTGACTAGAACTTGTTTGATGATTAAAGCCAAGAGAAAACCCAAATTTAAAGTCAGGCAGAGAAATAGATGTGCAATATGTGGCAGACCTAGAGGTTATATGAGAGATTTTGGAGTGTGTAGAATATGTTTTAGAAACCTTGCTTATAGAGGTGAAATTCCAGGTATCCGAAAATCAAGTTGGTGATTTATTTTAAGGAGGCAATATGGATCCATTAGCAGATATGTTGACAATAATAAAAAATGGTAATCATAGATATAAAGATTTTGTAGATGTGCCATCATCAAAGATGAAACAAAACATTGTAAAATTATTAAAAGAGGAAGGTTTTATTAAAGGTTACAGGTATGTTGAAGATAATAAACAAGGAATCATTAGAATATATTTAAAATATGGACCTAATAAAGAAAGAGCCATTCATGATATAAAACGTATAAGTAAACCATCAAGAAGGATATATATGCCAATAAAGAAAATTCCAAAATTTAAAGATAAAGTTGGAACAGTAATTTTAAGTACATCAAAAGGAATAATGACTTTAGAAAAGGCAAAAGAGTTAAATATTGGTGGTGAGATACTTTTTCAAATATGGTAAAAAGGAGTAAAGAACATGTCTCGTATAGGTAAATTACCAATAAAAATACCTGACGGAGTAAAAGTAAATATAGAAAATGAAAAGATAATGATAGAAGGTCCAAAAGGAAAAACTGAACATATAAAGAACCCAAATTTTAATTATGAGATCAATAATAACGAAATTAAAATAACAGTAAAAAACAATGATACTTCAAACAAAATGATAAAAATGTTTTATGGTATGGAGAGATCAATACTTAATAGTAAAATTAATGGTGTTGTACAAGAATATATAAAAGTTCTTGTATTAAAAGGAATTGGTTATAAAGTTCAGGCACAGGGTAAAAATTTGAGTTTTAATGTTGGTTTTACACATCCTGTAATTTATAAATTACCTGATAATGTTCAAGCGGAAATTGATAGTCAATCTAAAACAATGAGAATTATTTTAAAAAGTTATGATAAATGTAGTGTTGGTAAAGTAGCTGCAGAAATAAGAAAAATAAAACCTCCAGAACCATATCAAGGAAAAGGTATAATGTATGAAAATGAAAAAATAAGAAGAAAAGTAGGTAAGGCAGCAGCAACAGGTGCACCAGGAGCATCAAAATAATAAATGTAATATATTTTATTTAGGAGGAAAAGAAATAAATGAAATTGAGCAAAAAAATGCATATAAGGAGATTGATGAGATATATAAGACACAGACGAGTGCGTAAAAAAGTGTTTGGTACAGCAGAAAAACCAAGATTAAGTATATTTAAAGGATCACGTACTCTTTTTGCTCAGGTTATTGATGATACTGCATCAAAGACTATAATAGGGATAGCAACTAATTCAAAAGAATTAAAATCACTGATAAAAGGTCCAAATATTGAAGGAGCAAAAATACTCGGAAAGTTTATTGCAGAAAAATGTAAAGAAAAAGGCATAAAAGAAGTTATACTGGATAGAGGTGGATATAAATATCATGGAGTTATTAAATCGTTTGCTGATAGTGTAAGAGAAAATGGAGTAAAGATATAAATTAAAAAATGTAGGAGGATAATTTGAAACAGAAAGTTGATTGGAATAAACTTGCAGATTTAAAAGAATCAATCGTGAGTATAAATAGGGTAGCAAAAGTTGTGAAAGGTGGTAAAAGGTTTAAATTTAGTGTACTTGCAATTGTTGGAGATGGGCATGGTCATGTTGGATATGGATTAGGTAAAGCAAGAGAAGTTCCTGATGCTATCAGAAAAGCTGTAAATAGAGCTAAAAAGAATCTAATAAAGATACCATTAAAAGATACAACAATACCTTATGAGGTGATTGGTGATTTTGGAGCTGCAAGGGTATTATTAAAACCAGCTTCTCCTGGAACTGGTGTTATAGCTTGTGGAACAGTGAGAGCTATTGTTGAACTTGCTGGTATACATGATATATTAACAAAGATTATAAGTAGAACTACTAATCCATTTAATGTTGTCTATGCGACATTTAAGGCTCTTGAGCAATTGGAAGAGCCTGAAAAAATTTTAGAATTTAGGAAAGGTGCAAAATAATATGTCAAAGATTAAAGTTAAACTTATTAAAGGATTAGCTGGTAAGCTAAATAAAAATAAAAAAATAATTAAAGCACTAGGACTTAAGAAAATAGGTGATGAAAAAATTTTTGAAAAAAATGATGCGATTATGGGTATGATAAAAAAAGTTTCTTTCATGCTGGAAGTTAATGAGATGAAATAATGGAGGAAATTAAATGTTTGAAGATTTGAAAATAAATAAAAAGAAAAGAAAAAAAAGAACCAGAGTGGGTAGAGGCCGCGGTAGTGGGCTAGGTAAAACAGCTGGTCGTGGAAATAAAGGACAGAACTCAAGAAGCGGTGCGGGAAAACCACCATGGTTTGAAGGTGGACAACAGACATATGTTCGTAGAATACCAAAAACAGGGTTTAAAAATCCATTTAAAGAGGATGTTCAGATAATAAATATAGGTTTTTTGAATGAAAAATTTGAAAATGGTTCAATTATAGATAAAAATATTTTGTTTGAAAAAGGTTATATAAAAGATAAAGAAAAAAAATTAAAAATTTTAGGTGATGGCAATATATCAAAGTCTTTTACCATAAAGGCAGATAAGTTTTCTAAGAATGCTATTGATAAAATAAAGCAAGCTGGTGGAAAGGTGGAAGTAATATAATGGAACAGTTGGTAAATATTTTTAAAATACCAGAATTGAAAAGACGTATACTTTTTATGCTAGGTATGTTGTTTATATTTCGGCTTGGTGCACATGTTCCAACACCAGGTGTAAATGGCCATGTTATGAATATGCTTGTTAGCCAGCAGGCTGGTGGGTTTTTAGGATTTTTTGATTTATTTTCTGGTGGAGCTTTAGGACAATTTGCCATTTTTTCTCTTGGCATAATGCCTTATATTTCTGCTTCAATTATTTTACAGTTATTAACTGCTGTTATTCCGCAACTTGAAGCACTTTCAAAAGAAGGTGAAGCTGGTAGAAAAAAAATAACACAATATACAAGATATTTAACTGTTGTAATATGTATGATTCAGGCAACAGCTGTAACTTTTTGGTTGAAAACTGTAAATGTAGGTGGTGTTCCACTTGTCCCTAATTATAATATTATGTTTATAATTACAACTGTTTTGACTTTAACAGCAGGTACTATTTTTTTAATGTGGTTAGGAGAACAGATGACTGAATACGGTATTGGTAATGGTATGTCCATGTTGATTTTAGCTGGGATTATTGCAAGAATACCAGATCAAATAGGTAGAATAATAGGTTTAATGCAGGGGGGAACATTATCGCTTTTTCAGCTATTGCTTTTTATTGCAGTTATGATTGCACTCACTGCTGTTGCAGTTATTTCTCAACAATCATACAGAAAAATTCCTGTGCAGTATGCTCAAAGGATTATAGGTAGAAAAATATATCGCGGACAGTCAACTAATCTACCTTTAAAGATAGATTATTCAGGAGTCATTGCTGTTATTTTTGCATCATCAGTTATGGTTATTCCTTCTATGATTGCAAAATTATTGGAACGCCCAGGCCGTACTGATATCTTAAATAGGATACTTGAAATACTAAATTCATTATTTTCTGCTGGACATATTGTTTATATATTGCTTTATTCTGCACTTATAATATTTTTCTGTTATTTTTACACTGCAATAAGTTTTAATCCGAATGACCTTGCAGAAAACATGAAAAAAAATGGAGGATTTGTTCCTGGTATAAGACCAGGGCAACCAACAGCTGAATATATAAATAACATTTTATCACATATAACTCTTGGTGGAGCTTTACTTGTTGTTCTTATTGCAATTATTCCTGATTTAATAGGATATTATACTGGCATTGGAATGTACTTTGGAGGAACAACACTTCTTATTATGGTTGGAGTTTCTCTTGATCTTATACAGCAGTTAGAAGCGCATTTACTTATGAGGCACTATGAGGGGTTTATGAAATCAGGAAAAATCAGGGGAAGAAGAATATAAAATATAAGGAGAAAAAATATGATTTTCATATTACTGGGACCACCCGGAGCTGGTAAGGGTACTTATTCTGAAAAACTTATTAAATTTTATAAGATACCACAAATTTCTACAGGTGATATTTTAAGAGC
>JAOAAI010000170.1 GCA_026418955.1 Candidatus Goldiibacteriota bacterium
AAACACATCTGATGCCCAGTGCATATTTTTATAAATCCTAGCAAATCCACATAAAGTTGCAACAGGATAAGTTAAATACCATATCCCATAATTCTGTGCAACAACAGTTGCCCATGAAAATGCTACAGTTGTATGCCCTGACGGAAACGAATCATTAAGTGAAAAAGGATTAAAATCATATCTGTCATCTGTAGTATCTGGTCTTTGCCTGCCTGCTATAATTTTAATGACATATGATGTTACACCTGAAGTCAAAACAGCTGCTATTACTTTTTCTGCTGTTGATTTTTCTTTTTCTCCAAATAAAAACAAAAAAGAATTCAAAGCTAAAACTGACATACCATCTCCTGCCATATTAAATAGATCAAAAATTTTATCAGAAAATTCAGACCTATTATTATTGAAATAATCTTTTATTATCAAATCATTATTCATAATTGAAACTGTTATAACTCCTACGCCAAAAAGGCATATAAACGAAGCATGAGGATTTTTTATTATTATTTCTGATGAATTCACTAAATTATTAAAAAAAATTCTATTAAATAAGTTTTCTTCTGCATATATATTGGTTATTAAAAATAATAATACTATAATAAAAAAAAGATTTCTTTTCATATAGTTTCACTTCACTTATAAAAATTATTCTTCTCAATATATTCCCAGACCGATTCTCCTACATCTTCTTTACAATTTTCACCTATGCTTATTCTTGCTCTTATTTCAGAAGATGAAATATCAATCTGCTGTGATTTTGACCAAAAAATTTTTTCATTCAATATATTTTTATGTTTTTGAATTATTTTTTCTTTTGTATACCCCTTTCTTATATAAATAATAAAATTTATCATATTCAATAAATTTTTATAATCTTTCCATGTTTCAATATAATAAAAATTATCAGAACCGACTATAAAAAATAATTCATGATTTAAAAATTCGTTTTTAAAATATTTCACAGTTTCAATCGTGTAAGAAATCTCTTTCCTTTTTAATTCAAAATCCGAAACAATAAAATCAGGTTCTTTTTTTAATAATAGTTTAAGCATCTCAAATCTGTGAATTCCATCTATTATATTATTATTTGACTGTTTATGTGGTGGAATATTTGCAGGAATAAATATTATTTTATCAAGATTAAATTCTTTTTTTATATTTCGTGCGATTAATAAATGTCCTATGTGGGGTGGATTGAACGTGCCTCCGAAAAGTCCTGTTTGTTTTCTATTCACGTATCTGACCTGTTCCATATATTATATATTTTTCAGAGGTCAGTCCTTCCAAAGCAAGTGGCCCGCGTACATGAAGTTTCTGATTAGATATGCCCATCTCAGCGCCTAACCCAAATTCATTCCCATCTGTAAATCTAGTTGATGCATTTACATAACATGCTGCAGAATCAACAAGTTTTAAAAATTTTTCTGCATTTTCTTTTGATGATGTAATTATGGCATCAGAGTGATGCGAACCATAAGTATTTATATGCTCTATTGCTTCATCAATTGAATCAACAACCTTTATGGACAATATTAAATCAAGATATTCTGTTCTCCAGTCCTCTTCAACTGCGTCTTTTATATATGGAAGTATCACTTTAGTTTTTTTACATCCGCGCAACTCCACATTTGCTTTTTTATATTCTTCTGCCATTATTGGTAAAAATTTTGTGGCAATGTTACTGTGAACAAGTAAGGTCTCCATTGCATTACACACACCCGGTCTTTGAACTTTTGCATTGTAACATACACGAACAGCCATATCAATATCAGCAAATTCATCAACAAAAGTATGGCATATTCCCTGGTCATGCCTTATAACCGGTATAAGCGTGTTTTCCTCAATAAATCGTATTAGATTTAATCCACCGCGAGGTATTATCACATCTACATATTCTTTACATCTAACAAGGTGTGTTATTGACTCTCTATCAGTAGAAGTTATAACAGAAACAGCATTCTGCGGAAGTCCAGCTCTTATTAATGCTTTTTGAACTATTGAAGTAATACAAATATTTGACCTTATTGCATCGCTTCCACCGCGTAGTATTATCGCATTTCCTGATTTTATAGTGAGCGCTGATGCTTCTATGCTCACATTGGGTCTTGCCTCGTATATAAAACCAATAACCCCGAGTGGCATCCGTTTTCTGGCTATTATTAAACCATTGGGTCTTGTCCATTGTTTTGTAATTTCTCCAACAGGGTCAGGCAAGGCTATAACATCATTTAAAACCTTTAACATCTCATCAATCCTTTTACTATTAAGTGTCAAACGATCAATAAAAGCAGGTGATAATTTTTTCTTTTTTGCGTTTTCAACATCAATTTCGTTTTGTCTTAAAATTTCATCTCTGTTTTTATAAAGTTCTTCTGCTATTATGAAAAGCGCCTTGTTTTTGTCATCAGTAGAAATAGATAACATCTTATATGATGCTGCTTTTGCATCTCTTGCAATTTTTATTACTTCTTCTTTTATGCCCAAATTTTCACTCCTTTAAATGAATTGTTGTAATATTTTATTAGAAACTAAAAATCCTTTTGTGGTCAATGATATTTTATCTATTGTTTTACGCATATAACCATCTCTTGTCAACTTATCTATTATATTACTATATTTTTCAACAAAATTAAATTTAAATTTATCGTAAAATTCTTCTAATTTAATACCTGTCGTTGTTCTTAATTTAAGTATTATATATTCTTTCAATCTTTTATCCGCGGTAATCTCTTCTTCAAAATAAATTGGTGTTTTATTTTTTCTTATCATTTCAATATAACCTTCTATAGATTTGATATTTGTGTATCTTTTATTATTAAAAAATGAAGATGCAGATGCTCCAATTCCTATGTATTCTCCTAAATTCCAGTAATTCAGGTTGTGAATACATTCTTTTCCAGGAATGCTAAAATTAGATATTTCATACTGCATAAATCCATTTTTTTGGAGTAAATCAACTCCACCTAAATACATCTTTTCAATCAAATCATCATTCGGCAAATTTTTACTGTATTTTTCTAAAAATTGTGTTTCAGGATAAGGAGTTAAAATATAAAAAGAAATATGCTGCGGTTTTAACTCTATTGCTTTTTTTATATCAATAAAAACATCATTTAAACCCTGTCCTGGAATACCAATCATAATATCAAGATTGATATTTTCTATCCCCCATTCACTTAAAATCTCAACAGCTCTTTTTACGGATTCAGAATCATGAATTCTATTTAATAATTTTAAAAAATTATCATTGAAACTCTGCGCACCAACACTCACCCTAGTCACATTAAGAGAAAGCACCTTTGCCTTTTTTTCATTTATTGTATCAGGATTTACTTCTATTGTTATCTCTTTAAAACTTGTTCGGGGATAAATAGAAAAGATACCGGAAAAAATATAATCAAGAAATTTTTCAGATAAAGATGTAGGTGTACCACCACCTATATATAAAGTATCAAAACAAAAGTTAAATTCAGATTTGTATTTTTTTAATTCTTTTATCAGAGCTTCTATATAATCATTTATAAGATAATTTTTATCATCCTCAGAATAAAAATCACAATAATTACACTTTTGAAAACAAAATGGAACATGAACATAAAGGCCTAGCATGAATTTTATTTTACAGATGATGTAGAAGTGTTTCCTCTCATATCAGCAACAGGCTCATCAATATTTATATTTATATGTTTAATAAAACGCCATCTATTTGGCGGCCAGTAAACAAGCCATGCTTTGCCGCGCAGATACTCATCTGGTAACAATCCCCAAAAACGTGAATCAGAAGAATAATCCCTGTTATCACCCATTACAAAATAATGTCCATCTGGAACTGTTATAGGACCATAATTATCACGCGGTGCAAATTGTGCAGGAAAGGTTCTAAAATCTTTATGAAATACATATTTTTCATCAAGTTTTTTTCCATTTATATATACTATTTTATCTTTTATCTCTATTGTATCACCAGGTATTCCTATGCATCTTTTTATAAACATCATTTTTGGATCAACAGGGTATCGAAATATAACAATATCTCCCCTTTTTGGTTTTGTAAATCTTAAAATTTTTCCAGACTTTATTTTTAATTTTCCATCTTTTCTTTCAGGATAAAAAATTGTTGTGCCATATATAAATTTATTTGCAATGATATGGTCATTAATAAGAAGTGTATCTTCCATTGAAGAAGTAGGGATTTTAAATGCCTGAATTAAAAACGCTCTGATAATTGTAGCTATAATTATAGCTTCAAATGCTGGCTCCACCCAATCACGTATTTTATTTGTTTTTGGAAGTTTAAAAACATAGACGACTAAAAGTTCTCCAATTGTGAGCCCAACAAATAAGGACCAGAAAATAAACTCCATTGTCTCCAGTCCTTTTATTGCTATTAATATTATAATGTATGCAACCAATATTAATACAGAAGCAACTATTGCATATATTGCCTTTTTATCCAGGTTCATTTTTTTTTCTCCTTAGTTTTTAAAATCATTCATAAATTGTATTATGTTATATAACTAAAACCCAAAAATTGCAAGAGAGAATTTTAAATAGATAACATAAGAAACAATATATTTTTAATTTCTTATTTTCTCTTTATCAACTGAAAAGCCATTTAAACATTAATTAATCAAAACAAATTTTTTAATAAAATCACATAATAAATACCATTATCATAAAAATATGAAAGCTATATTAGATCTATGAAAATCATCATCACAATTATTCTTACTATTTTGATTATTTTCATTTCACTCACCTCCATTTTGAATTCACATATAAATAACGCAAAAGCCGTGCCAGAAAAAAA
>JAOAAI010000243.1 GCA_026418955.1 Candidatus Goldiibacteriota bacterium
TGCATTAAATTTAATTTCCTAATTATAATGAATCAATCTGAAAATATTTTATACTTGTGGTATTTTCAACTAATATATAATTATTACCATATAATCTGATTATTCCTGGTTTTGTAATTCTACCATTTCCTTCTCCATAATTTGCAATTATATCAATAAGTTGACCAGTATTATAATTTATTCTTAAAATTCCATCTTTTGTTGGTATATATAGTCTGTTTCCTTTTATTGCAATACCTTTTATATCTTTGCCTATATTTATATTTCTTATCCAATTACCAGAAGTATTATATATTGCAATTCTATCAAGATCAGAATCTGCAATTAATATTTCATTTGTTGCGGTATTAGCAATAATATCGGATATTTTTAATAAACAATTTGTATCACAAATATTAATATTGATAGAGAATGAACGAACAGGTGTGCCACCTGTTAATCCATATACGTCTATTTTAGGTGGGCTCATCTGGGCAACATATAATTCATTGTTTAAATCAGTTATTTTATCTCCGTTGTTCTGTAGATTATAACTAGATACAACAGGATTTGCTGTAAATAGCGATGGGATATCAAATGTATCAAGTTCCAAACCATCTTGATGATCAATAATATATAATATCATATTATTTTCAGTTATTCCTGTTGGATAAACAAAAACAGGAGTACCTGATCCAGGATTTACAATATTAAATATAGATGAGCCATCAATATTATAAAGTTTTACTGTTTCTTCTACACTATCAACTGCATATATTGTTGAGCCAACTATTGTAAAATCAACAAGATTTTTAAATTCTCCTATTTCACCTATGTAATGCCACCCAATATAATTTTCTCCATTTGGATCTGTTGGATTAGTTCTATCTAACGGCGTGCAGGAAAAAAATATAACAAAAATTAAGAATAAAAAATTTTTCATAAATATCACCACCTGAAATTTTTACTCAAGACAATTTTGTTATCAATTATTTTAATATCTGCTATTCTTGCTTCTATACAGTCATAATTCATTGCTGCATCAACAATTGAACCTACGTATATTGCAACAGTTATAATTCCCAATATTAAAGCGGTATTATAGGCACTTTGAGCTTCATTATATAATAAATCATGATTTTCGTTTGTATTTAGATATTTTTCATATTTTGCTTTTTCATCTATTACAGAATAAATGGTAAGACCAAGAGAAGTTACAAAAGCCCCTGTTATGATCATTCCTTTTACATATTGATGATTGTGATATTGACCCCATCCAGGAAATATTGCTGCACGCCACATAGGATCAAATATATTTTTTGGTTCTTTTAATTTTTTTTCTCTTTCTTGCAAAGAGTTATAGTAGTTAACAAACTGTTTTGCTTCTGTATCATTAGGAGAAAGAGAAATAACTTTTTGAAATGCTTTATTTGCCATATCATGATTTTTTAATTGATAATAACAAAAACCTATTTTTTTCCACGCCAGAACATAATTTTTATCTATTTTTATAGCAGCAATATAATATTTAAGTGCATCCTTGTATTTT
>JAOAAI010000265.1 GCA_026418955.1 Candidatus Goldiibacteriota bacterium
TTTTTTTCATCTTTTATTTCATATTTCATTAAAATCCTCCTTAAAAATTAAAATGGTGCGAGGAGAGGGACTTGAACCCACACCCGGAACCGGACCAGATCCTAAGTCTGGCGCGTCTGCCAATTCCGCCATCCTCGCTTAAAATAAGGTAATAATTATTATAATGGTTTTTAAAAGAAATTACAATCAATTTTGAATTTTAATTTTAAGATTATTTTTTGATATATAGTAAATATTTACTTTTTTATTTCTATTCTTAATAATTTCTGCTATATCGTGTCCATTACCTAAAAAATTCATTTTAAATACATTTTTGATATTATAATATGACTTTTCTTCTAAAATTTTATTGCCTGGAATATCAGATAATATTTTTCTAAATTCATCAATATCTTTATTTATGAAATCCGATGCTTCTATTATCACCATTCTACCGTTATGTAATTCATTATCTCTATATAAATTTATTACATCAAGAATACGAGATGCAATAACTGTTACATTTATATTGGTTATATCATTTTTATCCAGTGTTTCATCTATTATACCTATTATCTGCTGGGCAGGGATATGTGTTACTGTACCATTTATCTTACCATCAGATTCTGAAATAGTAATTTTTATTAAAAACTCTGGTTCGACCTCATTTGTTAACCAGTAATTGTTTTTAATTATTTCCATAAATTTTTTATTATAATTTTCTTTTAATTCTTTTTCTGCCTGTATTTCAATTAAAACAGAACTTGCTTCCATTTTTATATTTTCCCTCTGCCATTCATCTATTTCTTTTATAACAGATATATCTTTTGTTTTTAAATTAATAGCATGCCCACTTAATACTCTTTTTCCTGCAAAATAAATAATACCATTAAAAACAGCCATTGAATTGCCAAATATATCTAAATCAACTGTTGCACCGCTTATTTCAATGATATTTTTATTGTTTATTATCTTTAAATTTTTCTTTTTGCTAACAGTAACCCATATTCTACTACCTTTTTTTATTCTAATATCATAACCTTTTATATTTATTAAAGTTTGCGGAGCACATATTATTCTTGCATCTTTTAAATTATATATTTTTTTACCATCCGCATATTTGATTTCATAAATACATTCATCTTTCAGCGCTTTATTTTCAGCAAAAATATTTATTATTAAAAATATATAAAAAAATAAGAATAATCTATTTTTCATAATTAACATCAAGAACTTCATACACATTTATTTTTTCCAATTTCCCTTTTACAGATATATTTTCATATTTTTTTACTTTTACATAATCTTTAACTTGCTCATATGTTGATTCACTTATTAAAAACTGTGTATCCAAATCCTTATTCAATGATTCAAGTCGTGATGCAAGATTAACAGCATCTCCAATAACTGTGTATTCCATTCTTTTAATTGATCCCATATTTCCAGCAACTGCAATACCAGTATTTATACCTATACCTATTTTAAATTTTTGTTTACCTATCTTTTCCCATCTTTCATTTAATTTTTCTAATTTCTTTAGCATTAAAAAGCCTGTTTTAACCGCCCTTAAAGCATGATCTTTATGGAATCTTGGGGTCCCAAATACTGCCATCACAGCATCTCCTATAAATTTATCAAGCGTACCACCATTTGCAAATATTGCTTCTGTCATTTCTGATAAGTATTCATTTAATATTGAAACAACTTCTTCTGGTGTTAATTTTTCTGCCATTGAAGTAAAATTTCTTATATCTGAGAACAACACAGTGATTTCTTTTCTTTCACCACCTAATTTTATATCCTCGCTTTTTATTATTTCTTCAACAACATCGGATGAAAGATATTTTGAAAATATATTTTTTATTTTATTTTTTTCTTTTTCTTCTACTCCTACTTTATATGTGGAAATCGCAAGATAACAAAAAACCATTGAAAATATAGGATTTACAAAATCAATAATATAATTTTTTGAATTAAAAAGATATGTTGTTATAAAAAAATAAATCAGAATTTCAAAAATAATAACTATTAAACCATGCCATGCTTTGATACTAAATAATAAAAAACTTGTTAAAATTCCGATAGCTAGGACAAGAAATAAACCAGCCAAAGGGCTCATTCTTTTTATGTATTGATTTGAAAAAATTGTATTTATAACATTTGCATGAATTTCAACTCCAGGCATCATCACAGTTGTCTTCTCTGTTCCACCGCCAGGTAATTCTATCTCTGCTATAGAAAATGAAGTTAAAAAAACATCATGTAAAAGGTCCGATGTTGAACCTACCAATACGATTTTATCTTTGAAAATATTTTTATCAATTCTATCTCCGTAATAAACTTTATAAAATGGGATTGTTTGTATTGTTCCAGGAGGACCTATAAAATTAATTATACTTAAATTTCCACGATAAAGCGGTATATGTAAATTGCCCCAGTAGATTTTATCTTTTTCTATTTTTAAATCCTTTTTATTTAACCCATAATATAAACCAAGTGCCATTAAAGCCATTGAATAAAATAATTTATCATCGTAATTTAGAAACATGTATGTTTCTCTGATATGTGAATCGGTCTCTGAAAATCTGTGATGCACGAGCCCTAAATCATAAGCAGCTTCTTTTAATTCCTTTACAGGATATAAAATACGTGTGGTTGTTCCCTTACCGAC
>JAOAAI010000025.1 GCA_026418955.1 Candidatus Goldiibacteriota bacterium
TTTGGCAAGTCGGTACATAATTTTTGGTCTTGTAAATGCTTCGGAAAGAAAAATAACATCTGGAAATTCTTTTTTTACTTCTGCAATTACCCATTCCCAAAATGCAAATGGTTTTGTATGTGGATTATCTACTCTGAAAATTCGTATACCTTTTTGTGCCCAGAATATGAAAATTGATTTTAATTCTTCCCATAATTCCTTCCAATTACTACATTCAAAATTAAAATGAACAATATCTTCATATTTTTTAGGCGGATTTTCTGCATATTGAATTGTTTTATCCGGTCGCCATTTAAACCATTCTGGATGTTCTTTAATATATGGATGATCAAGAGAACACTGGAAGGCAATGTCAATTGCAATTTCAATATCATACTCTTTTGCTTTTTCTATCAAACTATTTAGATCATCAAAATTCCCTAGTTCAGGATGTATTGATTTATGCCCGCCTTCTTTTGAACCAATCGCCCAAGGACTACCAGGATCATCAGGTCCTGCAATAAGTGCATTATTTTTCCCTTTTCTTTTGGTGATACCTATTGGATGGATTGGTGGAAAATAAATAACATCAAAACCCATTTCTGCAATTTCTGGAATCATTTTTTCACAGTCCCTGAATGTACCATGTTTTTTTGAAAAGTCATAGTAGCAGGAACGCGGAAACATCTCAAACCATGATGAAAATTCTGCTTTTTGTCTATCCACATAAACTTTTAAAATTTTATCATATTCTGATACTTTCTCTTTGTCAGGATATTTTTGCATAATAGATAAAAGTTCTTTACTAAGAGCATTTTCAATACTATTTTTATCGTTTTTCTTTATTTTGTTAATGTAATCATTTAACATTGCAGCATCTTTGTCATCCGCTACTTTTGCAATATTTTCAATTAGTTCAATACCTATAAGTAAATCAACAGAAACGTCCTGTTTATTATCTAATCTTTTTTTTAAATCCAATTGCCATGTCTTAAAATGATCTATCCAGGCTTTTACTGTATATAAATAATATCCCTGTTTTGTAACTATAAATTCCGAAAGCCATTCATCATTATAGAGTAAATTCATTTCTTTTTTTTGCCAGCTATCATCCTGTTCATGTTTATAATAAAGATAACAAGTCTTTTCATCGTGACCATCGGAAATGATATGTGCCTTTATATTTACTTTGCCACCTACAACTCTTTTTATTGGGAATCTACCATTGTCTATCTCAGGAAAAACCTTTTCAATTATTACTCTCTTTTTACCTTCCATAATTATTTTTTATTCCTTTTTAAAATATAATCATAAAAATCTATTGTTTTTTTTGCAATTGATGTCCAGCTGAAATGTTCTTCTACCCTTTTTCTAGATTTTATTCCCATCTCTTTTAACTTATCTTTATTTCCAAGTAAACTATTAACAGCATCTGCAATATCTTTTGAAAATTTTTCCGGATCTTCTGGATCTGCTGTGCCTTTACTTTTAAAAGGAACCAAAAGTCCTGTTTCATCATGAACAACAACTTCAGGTATGCCGCCAACGTTTGTTGCCACAACAGGCGTCTCACATGCCATTGCTTCAAGATTAATAATACCGAATGGTTCATAAACAGAAGGGCACACAAATATTTCTGCGCAAGAATAAAGAACAATAACTTCTTCTTTGGGAAGCATTTCAGGTATCCAGATTATTTTATTTTTTGTTTTACTTTTTGCTTCTCTTACCTTTTCTTCCATTTCAATACCTATTTCTTTTGTGTCAGGCGCACCAGCGCACAGAACAATCTGGATGCCTTCTTTTAAATACTTTATTGCATTTACCAGGTGTATTATTCCCTTCTGCCTCGTTATCCTTCCAACAAAAAGAATAAATGGAATTTTTTTATCAATTTTATATTTATCAAGAACCGCGTCATTAAAAGTTGGTTTATACTGGTTTAAATCTATGCCATTATGAATAACCCTTATTTTCTCATAATCAACATTATATAAAGTATGGACATCATTTTTCATTGCTTCAGAAACTGCAACCACTCCATCTGCATTTTCATAAGCGGTTTTTTCAATCCAGGAACTACCATAATACGCACTACCTAA
>JAOAAI010000030.1 GCA_026418955.1 Candidatus Goldiibacteriota bacterium
TTCTTGTCTTAGGCAGCATTGAAACTCTAATCGGTGTGGTAGGTGGTTTTTTAGAATCTATAAATCTTTTCAAAAAAACATTTATCCTTAAAAGAAAAAATAGAAAAATATGATATTCTTTTTCATAAGCATAGCATTTGCGTCAATGCTGGTCTTATATTCCATCTCATTTTATTTTCGTTTTTTTATGCATCCAGTAATTGGCCTTGTAACCCACGGTGTATCAGGGGGTAAAATCTATTTTTTTCTTATCTATTCATCTGTTTGCCTTTTTATGCTCTTTCTATTGAATAAAAAGAAAAAGGGTTATAACACCAATAAAACACTTTGGCCAGAAAGACTTTTTTTTCTCTCTGTGGTCATCGGTATGTTATCTTCAGTTAGTTCTTATCTATACTATGCATACAAATATTCATTGTCACTTGAAGCATATTATTATCATTTTAAAGAGTTATATAACTCTGTGAACTTTCTTCCCCATATCCATACTTCAAAACTATATCTTTTTTTAATAAGTAAAACTTTTGGAATAGAGAATCTGTTTGCAAATATGGACGATGGCAGGGTCTTCTACGGGTCCATACCTTTATTTTTCCCTTATCTTACTTTGTTTTCTATCATTTCTGCCTTAATTATAAGTTTCTTTATCATAAAAGAAAAAGTATTTGCCTGGAATGAAAGGCATCGAACAGCTATATCTATCATCTTAATTATATCGTTTAGCTCCATCATCAAAACCATCAGTGATGGTGGACCTATTGCCTATGATTTTCTTATCTCCACAGGTGTAATGTGTATTATCATCTCATCAAATAGCCATGAAGATTTAATAATAAACATTAAAAAAAGGTGGAAGATATTATTTTGGGGCTATTTTCTTGCTTTTTCAACCATGAGTGTTATAGACCCATCCTTTGGAATACTCATGTATACCATAAAAAACAGTCTCATAATTGCAAGCGTGTATTCAGCTGTATATTTTTTGACTATTAGAGATAAAATAAATATAAAATGGCGATTAATAACATTGGTGTTTTTTGTCCTCTTTTTCGCCCATACATTTTATGGGCGCTATCACATATACATAAAACCTTTTTTTATTAAACTTGAGAAAGGAATTCAGATTAACTATTTTTACTACAAGGACAGAGCATTACCAGAACAATTGAAAAATGCTAAAATATTATTTAATTCAGAATTTTTTACTATTTACTCATTTAAAACAGAGGAAAAAATAAAACCATTGGATATTTATAGGGACTTAAATGAAAATCCATATAGAAACAGACACATTGCCATTGTAACCCCCAAAAAAAGACAGGCCTATGGAATTATTGCGGAAATTTTATTTATTGATTTTAAAAATAAACACACATCCTTAAAACTCCCAGAGATATTTCATCTAAAAATTACAAAAAAGGACTCTTCTCATGAAAAATTAAATGCAGAGATCGCCTTTG
This sequence comes from Candidatus Goldiibacteriota bacterium, assembly GCA_026418955.1. Lineage (GTDB taxonomy): Bacteria > Oederibacteriota > PGYV01 > PGYV01 > DSYL01 > DSYL01. Next base: position 1,461 of record JAOAAI010000030.1, read on the forward strand.
ATACGATTTATTTTCCTGCCCTATCCCATGTGGAGGAAGGAAGAATCACACAGCTTGATGAAAATCACAAGTTCTTGATGTATTATTTTATAAACAGATTATTCTATCATTCAGGAATAAATGAATTTATTTTTACACCTGTTGCCTTCTACAGGTTTAATTAAAATTGTCATATGTTGCCTCAATGGCCGGCTTTTCCCTGTCATAATATATATTTAAAATACCACCGCTTTTAAATTCAATCCGTAATTGCCTGCCTGAGCCATCTGTGGCATAATCCCTTATAGAACCCAGTTCTTGTGCAAATTTGGATGTTATACTCTGATCAATAATTAAAGTTTCATTACCTGTTTGTCCCATACTATCATTATAAAGTTTAACAAAATTTGGAATAGATATGTTATCCCTGAAATTTCTCAATGTCCCCTTATTTTTTGCAATCCAGTTTGAATAGTATATGGTTAACGCTGACCTCATGGCACCCACAAGACCTTCAGCCACTGCCTTCTCCGCTGCCTTTTTTGAATCAAGATACTTTGGTATAGCAATGGCTGCAATTATACCTAAAATTACAATGATGATAATTAGTTCAATGAGGGTAAAACCTTTTTCGTTTTTATATGGAATCATGGCCCCAACCCCGAAAAAATAAATTTTTTATTTTTGAGAGCAATTTTTATACCACAACATTTAGAAACTACAGCATCTGTTTTTTTTACAAAACTATATGAGCTTTTTTATTATATTTTAAATTACTTCTAATCTATTAAATCTTCTACTGAACGTCAATATCTTTCTATAGTCATCAAAGACAGATTTTTATTTTCAACAACTATTCGATTCAAGCTACAAAAAATCTAGATAATAATGTGGTCACATTTAAATGGGATTTAACAACTGATGGTTCATTTTTTTCATAAGAAAATATAACAGTTATAGATATTGAATACGTCCTCCATTGTGATAAACCCCACAATTATGAAGAATCAGCCAGACTTTTCTGTATTTATCCCGTATTTTTTTACCCTGTACCACATACTCCTCTCTGAAATTCCAAGAATCTTTGCAGCCTTTGACTGCATACCTTTTGTCCTCTTC
>JAOAAI010000106.1 GCA_026418955.1 Candidatus Goldiibacteriota bacterium
CAATCTGATAAAGTGCAATACCACCTCTGTTATTATATAAAATATTGTTTCTACAAATACCAGTTGATGCTCCATCAACATTTATACCAGTTCTACCATTATCAAAAATAATATTATCTTCTATAAGCCAATTATTAATAATACCATCTCCACCAGAATTCACATCTGAATTCATATGAATACCATTATTATAATTTCCATAAACAATATTACCACGCACAACAGGATTATCAGCAGAATTTGAAACATAAATACCATGTTCTCCATTATTATTGCAGATATTATATTGAATTGTGACATTTAGTGCAAAGCCAGTAAAAATCCCATCATGACTTCCTGCAGGATTTCCTACACTATTATGATGACTATGACAATATTGAATAATATTATCCCTGCAATTCACTCCTGTATACTCATATTCAACTGTTCTAACTGAAATACCTGCACCAGGTGCACCAGTTACTTCAAAACCATCAAAAGTTACATAACTACAGGATAAAAACTCTACGTTTCTTGTCCTGCCTGTTGGTGGCTGGTTGATAATAGCACCTAATCTATTGCGGGCTTTAATAGTTATTCGCTGTGTAGCAGTTCCTTTTATTCTATCCATATAAAAACCAGTATAAGTTCCATCTTCTACTATCAGTGTATCACCAGCAGACAATCTATTCACAGCGTATTGTAGAGTTCTCCATGGTTGACCTAGGAGTCCTGTGTTTGAATCATTGCCGGTCATAGAAACATAATATGTTTCTGCTGCAAGAAAAGAAATTAAATAAAATAAACATAAAAATAATATATTTCTTTTCATAATTATATCATTAATGATTTATTAATATTAATTATCACATTTTTCAAAACAATAATCAATACAAACAATAACAAATTTGTTATATTTTAAATCTGTATGCTTTTCTTTTTTTATTTTTTATAATACCGATTGCTCTTATTTCTTCTATTTTATCCCTTAGTATTGCAGCTTTTTCAAAATTTAATTTTTTTGCTTCATTTATCATCTCTTTTTCAAGCTGTGCTATTAAATCATTTTTATCTTTATATGTATATTCTTTTTCTTCTTCAACAAGCGGAACTGTGAAATAATCCATTGAATAAACACTTGTCAATATATTTTTAATATCTTTCTGTATTGTTTTGGGTGTAATATTATGTTTTCTGTTATATTCCAGTTGTTTTTTTCTGCGTCTATTTGTTTCTTCTATTGCCCTTTTCATAGAATCAGTTATCCTATCTGCGTACATTATAACTGTTCCATTTATATTTCTCGCTGCCCTTCCTATGGTCTGAATAAGAGAAGTCGTAGAACGTAAAAATCCTTCCTTATCTGCATCAAGTATGGCAACAAGTGAAACTTCAGGGATATCAAGACCTTCTCGCAATAGATTAATTCCAATCAAAGCAGTGAATTTACCTTGTCTTAACTCTCTTATAATTTTTACGCGCTCAAGTGTATCTATATCCGAATGTAAATAAGCACATTTAATTCTTTTTTCTTTTAAAAAAGAAGTTAAACCCTCTGCCATTTTTTTTGTAAGTGTGGTTACAAGAACACGTTCATTTCTTTTTTCACGTTTAATAATTTCTTCAATTAAATCATCTATTTGACCCTTTGTTTTTTTAACTATAACTACCGGATCAACAAGTCCAGTGGGTCTGACAATTTGTTCTATAACATTCTTTTTGCCTGATTTAGATAATTCATATTCATCCGGTGTTGCAGATACAAAAATAACTTGATTTATTTTCTTTTCAAACTCTTCAAATTTTAGTGGTCTATTATCATAAGCACATGGAAGGCGGAAACCATAATCAACTAAATTTTTCTTTCTTGAATAATCGCCTGCATACATCCCATGTAACTGAGGTATTGTTACATGGGATTCATCAATAAACATTAAAAAATCTTCCGGGAAATAATCAATTAAAGTATATGGGGGTTCACCCGGCTTTCTTCCATCAATTATACGGGAATAATTTTCAATTCCTTTACAATATCCCATTTCAAGCAGCATCTCCATATCATATTTAGTTCTTGTTTTAAGACGCTCGTATTCTACTGGTTTGTCTTTAAAAAATAAAAGTCTTTCTTCTAATTCTTTTTCAATATCTTTGACTACTCTTTCAATTGTATTTTCTGGCATTACATAATGAGTTGCAGAATATATAACTGTGCGTCTCAATTTATTCAAAACATTTTTATTAACAGGGTCTATCTC
>JAOAAI010000116.1 GCA_026418955.1 Candidatus Goldiibacteriota bacterium
AGATGTGTATAAGAGACAGGCTAAACCAGTCATTATAGGCACAGCTGTAGTTGGGGCAACAACACTTATATTTTCAATAATTCAAGTTTTAAGAGTAAAATATGGTGAGACTAGTGCTATTGAGGGATTATCGATATTAAATCCATATTTCTTGCTTGGATTAATTGTTGGTGGTGCTGTTATATATTGGTTTAGTGGAGCATCAAATCAAGCTGTTACTACTGGTGCCTATCGAGCTACTGAATTTATTAAGAACAATATGAAATTAGATGGAGTTACTAAAGCAAGCATAGATGATTCTAAGAAAGTAGTTGAAATATGTACAAAATATGCTCAAAATGGTATGTTTAATATATTCCTTGCTGTATTTTTTTCTACTTTAGCGTATGCTTGTTTAAATCACTATTTCTTTATTGGGTATCTTATATCAATAGCTTTGTTTGGGCTTTTTCAAGCAGTTTTTATGGCTAATGCAGGAGGGGCTTGGGATAATGCAAAAAAACTTGTTGAAACTGAACTTAATGCTAAAGGAACAGAACTTCATGCTGCAACTGTGGTAGGTGATACAGTGGGGGATCCTTTTAAGGATACTGCATCTGTTTCTATGAATCCAATAATTAAATTTACAACTCTTTTTGGTCTTCTAGCAGTTGAGTTAGCAATAGAGCTTTCAGATAAAACAAGGTTTATTTTATTCATTATATTTTTCGTTACATCTCTTGTTTTTATATGGAGAAGCTTTTATAAAATGAGAATAAAGGATTAGTTTGAGAGGATAATTCTGATTGTTCTATCTTTAGTAATAATATTAATAGCTTTTTTTTATATAGGATTAAAATATTATAATTATTTTCATTACTTTAGCGAATATATAGATGAAGTAGATAATTTGATTTATAATTGTTTTGAATTTTTTTATAGAAGTTTATTTTATGTGCTTTTACCTTCTTTGTTATTTGGGTTTTTAATTTTTTTTATTAAAAAGGAATTTGGTTTGTTATTTATTTATGGAGTCTTTTTCTCTTTTATTTTTATTTTTATTGACAGTATTTTAAGCTTGTATATATATAAGTTTTTATATTACACATTACCTAAGTCTAATGTTAATTTTAAAAATGTTTTTTTTATGTTTAAAAAAATCTTAGCAATTATAGTAAATATTTTATTTTATAGCCTTTATATAAAGAAAGGTTCAAATTATGATTACCCTGTAATAGTTATTGCTTGTGTATTTGTTTCATATTTATTCTATATATTTGGTATTAATAAAGCTAGAAAGTTGGTATTTTTTGTTAATAGTTCAAATATTCTATTTTTATTTATTGGTTTAATTTTTTTTGGCTTTAAGTATTTAAATTTTAATGAAGTTAAAGTGCTTACGTATAATTGGTTGTTTTTTATTTTATGTTTTGTAATTAATGAAATTATTAATAATTTTTTTGCAAATAAATTAAATAAAAATTTTATATTAAGAAATTTCTTTTTTTTAATTGTATATCCCTTTTTGGTGGCATTTATTGTATATAAGAGTTATGCTAATTTATTTATATTTTTGAGTTTTTATATGGGATATTTGATATTATTTTTTATATTTCAACAAAAAATATTTTTTGAAGAAAAGTATTATTTATTTTTATACTTTTTTTTAATAATATTATTGTTTTCTATAACTCGTGTATTTTATATTTTCATAATTGGTATGAATTATGAAAAGTTTAGTATTTTTATATTACTTTTTTTCTTGCCATTTTTATATTATATTGTGGTGGAGAATGAATATAATGAATTTTTTAATATTGACTCTAATAAGTTTTTGATTGAGAAATTGGAACCTCAAGTTACTTATTTTAAGAATTTGTTTTTGTTGATAGTTTTAGTTTTTGGTTTTGGTTTTAAAAATACTTACAATTATATTAAAGTTTATTATGGGTATCAAGATTATTTTAATTTTTTTTCAATTATAATTTCTATTTTTTTATTTTATTTTTTTGAAAATTATATTGATTTTATAGTTAAGAAAATTGAAAACTTAGCATTAAATATTATTTTTAATGTTTCAGTAATTATTTTTTTATTTGCTGCGTCAATAGTAATATCTTCATATATTTTTAGTTTGAATTTTATAAATTTAGTTTCAATTTTTTTTATATATTCATTCTTAGCTTTTATTTTTTCCAGAAAATATTTGTCTCATATAGTATCTGTGATATATTTAGGTTTTGTTTATTTAATTATATATGTTTGAGTTTAAAAAAATTTTGTCTTCAATGTTATTACCTCCTGGATTATTTATAGTTTTATGTATTATATTTTATATTTATTTTAGAAAAAGATCAGTTAATTCTTTTTTGTTTATAATTTTGTCTTTGGTTATATATTTATTTTCTATACCATTTATTTGGAAGAAAATTATATGTGGAATTGAAACTAAATTATTAGAAAATATTTCAACAGATGGAGATGTTATTGCAGTTTTTGGAGGTGGTGTTACATATTTTTACGATAATATTTTTAATACAAAAATACTTGATATATACTCAGGAAGTAGACTTTTTGCTGCTTATAAAATTCATTATAAAACTCACCTTCCTATTATTTTATCAGGTGGCTATGTATTTAATCAGGAAGCTTTTGGAAATTCTGCTAGAGATGTTTTAATTTCTCTTGGAGTGAATGAAAAATATATTCATATTGACAATTTATCTAGAGATACTTATGAAAACGTTAAGTATATAATGGAAATATGTAAGAGAAATGGTTATAAAAAAATTATTATAATTAGTGACGCTATGCATATACCACGTATTTCCTTACTTTTTGAGAATAGTGATTTTAAAATATCTTTTTATCCTTCTTCTTTTTTGTGTACAAGTTATTGTTGGAAAGATTTTTTACCAGGTGATATTTTATATTCAAGAACAGTTTTTCATGAGTTTTTAGGTTATATTTGGTATAGGATTTTTTATTAAATACGAATTTTTAAAAATTGTAAAATTATATTAACAGATTTTTTAAGGAGGATTTGTATGAAACTAGTTGAATACGAAGGTAAAGATTTATTTATCAAGTATTCAATACCAGTTGCAAAAAGATATGGAGTTATAAAATCAATTGATGAATTTAGAAAATTGAAGATAGATGAATATCCTGTTGTAATAAAAGCTCAAGTTTTAGCTGGCGGTAGAGGTAAAGCAGGAGGGGTTAAAATTGCTTCAAATTATAAGGAAGCAGAAGATATAGTCAAAAACATGATCGGAATGAATCTTATTACCAAACAAACTGGTGAGAAAGGAGTTAAGGTTGAAGAGGTGTTAATAGAAAAGGCAAGTGATATAGAAAGAGAAATGTATTTATCTGTTATAATGGATAGGAAAATTAGCTCTCCATTAATTGTTGCATCAAAAGAGGGAGGAATGTCTATTGAGGAATTAGCTCAACAACATCCAGAACTTATAATAAAAATACCTGTTGATGTTGAATATGGACTTATGATGTGGCAAGCAAGAGAACTTGCTTATAAATTACAAATTCCACAGGAACTTTTTTGTGATTTTACCGAATTTGCCAAAAATATTGTGCGGCTTTTTATAAATTATGATGCGAGTTTAATAGAAGTAAATCCTTTAATAATAACAAAAGAAAAAAAATTGATAGCACTCGATTCTAAGGTTATAATAGATGATAATGCCCTTTTTAGACATAAAGATATATCAGAACTTCCTGACAGAGAATCAACTGAGTTAGAAAAAGAAGCTAAAAAAATAGGTATAAACTATATCTCTCTTGATGGGAATATTGGGTGTATGGTAAATGGAGCCGGTCTTGCTATGGCAACTTTAGATACTATTAAACTTGCTGGTGGTAATGCTGCAAATTTTTTGGATGTTGGTGGC
>JAOAAI010000119.1 GCA_026418955.1 Candidatus Goldiibacteriota bacterium
AAATGAAATGATATTTGAATTTGTTGTAAATATTGAATTCGTAATGTGTGATTTCAATTGGGACTTACCTATATCATCAATTGTATTAAAATCTGTCTCTTGATCTTCATAAGTATAGGTGGAATATAATACTCCTCCCCAATTCATATTTGAACCTAAATATAAAGCATTTCCAATTTTAGGTTCAGGATTAGTAAGACGTATATTATTTATATAAATTTCTTCATCTGCAACAATGTTTGATGGATTTATCACACCGACAACCACTTGCATTACTTTTCTTAAATTAGGATTACCAACAGGTAAAGAACGTTTTTTGTCAGAACCATCAATTTTAAATTCTATTGTCTTCCAGGAGCCTATAGGAATATTATCTATTACTTCATTATATTGATAATAATCATTATTTTCATCTGCCGCATTTGAAATAAATCTTATAAATAAAACCCGACCAGTAATACCAGAAACCTTCCTTTTATAAAATAAATCTATTCTTAAATTTTTATAAGATCTAAAATCATAACCAATGGAGCCGGTAAAATTCTTTACAGCATAATATATAGGTTTGCCAGCACTCAAATCATAACCAGAAAGTTTATAAACAAGTGCAAGAGATTTTTCATAACTTTTATCCGATTCTGTTTTGTAATCATAAAAATTAACATTAGGTATATAAGAAGAATCAGTGTTGCGATTTATTGTATAGATATTAAATTTATTCGTATCTGGCGATGTTATGTAATTTCCTGCCATATCATAGGATGGTTTCACTTTAAGAGCCCATGCATTACCAACAAATTTTATTGATTCAATTTCAAGTGTCCCATTAGATGGTGAACCAGATGTGCCTTTTATTGTTATTCTTATATGTTTTACTAATGACATAAATCGTGAGTTAGACAAAGCTGGATCCAGCCTATCTTCATAGGATAGATTGACTCCACTTGAAAATTTATAAAGTGGTATTCTTATATTCTTCCATTCACCTGTTGCTGGGATCTCAAGAGAAGGATATGCAATACCATCACCTGTTGCAACTGTTGAGAATCTATAATATTTTTCCTCAGTATCAAGTCGCCCATTATAATTCATATCTTCTGTATCCAAAACATTATTTCCAGCGCCCCAATAAGTGGGATTAGGGGGATAAATTCCACTACTTATTCCATTATCCTCTCCCTTATCAAGATCCAATTTATTATTTATTGGCTGTGTGTCTTCACTATCAATACCACTATAAGAAAAAGAATTATTGCCATTTGAATCCTCGCTCACCACCCCTACATCTATATCTATTTTCACTGGTCTATTACCATTTACAACACGAACCCATAACTCCATGTAGGTATAATTTCTAAAACTTTCACCTGTTGTTGACACTATATATCTAAAAGCATCCCACCTCTGATCGGTTAAGCCAGAATAAGAAAGTGTAAGTATTGGTTTTTGTGTTTGCACAGTAGTCTGGGATGTGACAACCTCATGCCCATAACCTGTATAATCATCTTTATAACAGTATGTCCTATATTCAGGTTGCATACCAATAGGCATTGCAGCAGGAAACCAATAATTTTTAGCCATTGAAAGTGTTCTTATATTATCAGCACCTTCCATATCATCAATCATAGCAACACCTTTTTCATTATGGATATCATAAATATTTGAATTCAAATCACTATGAGCAACTTCACCACTTACATTTATGTCAATAGGTAAATTAACATCATTTAAAAGTGGAAGAGAATTAATGATATAATTTAGATTATCTCTTTTTAAATCAAATTTGAAATCAGTATCCAGCACATATGCAGAATATGGAGTAGAAAATGAAGTATCGGTATTTCTTGCATCTGGTATTGTGGTTGGTTTTGTTGCTGTTTTATTCAAATAAGTTGTGCCCAAAATAAGATTTTCAAACAATTGATACTCTGCTCTTCCACCCCAGATTGAATTGTCAAAAACCTGTATAAATGGAGAATAATCGTATATTATCTCAATTAATGAATCATCTCTTATCTTTGATTTATCAAGAAAAATTATTTCTCCAGATTCATATATTATTTGATAATCAACATCTTTTTTTTGTCTTACACCATCAATACGAACTATTTCACTTCCTGCAACAACAGGGAAATTATCAAGCCTATAAGAAGAAACATTGTATCTATATTTTAGTTCTATTGTAAAATTAGATCTTGCAGCTCCTGGATCTATATTATAGCAATCATTTCCTGCACCAGATGTATATTCTGTGCCAGGAGCTCCAAAATATCTAGGGTCAGTAGAATTTTCTGTAAATGGATAAAACGCCTTAAACTTTATCAATCCCAAATCTGCATCAATTTCATAATATTTATCTGCATCTTTTTCCCAAGGTCTAGGAAGTATCTGTGGAGTACCACCTTTATAAAGTCGTATATCAAAATATCCTGTATCTGTCATTGGATTATAAATTTGTGTTTCTCCCATATAATAATAATTCATTACTACATGTGAGATATCTGTAGGTCCTGATTTTATAAGATGTGCTGAATTTGTTGTTTTACCATCAGAAGCAGATATAAGATTAGCCTCATCAAAATCAAATGTCCCAGATGCAGTATACCCAACACTTTCGCCATTAGTGAGTTTATATGCAACTGCTATGACATAATTTGGTGCAATATATCCATTAAATTTTATTATGCCTGTTTTATAATCAACCGTATAATCTACCCCAAGTGTTCTTATATTAAATCTATATTTTCCTGTTGGAGTTGAACTTATTGTATTACTTGTATATGCGCTTGTTGTGCCTTCATCAATATATATGATTACAGAACCTGGCACAACTGATATTTGTGGTCCTGTATGAAATGGATTAAGTCCTGTTATTTTTGTATAATCCTTTGTAAGATAAAAATACTGATTTTTAATAAAATCAATATCCCTCAAAGTTATGCCTGGTTTATTATTTGTTTCTTTTTCCCTCAAAGTCCCTTTGAAATATTGTTTTTCAGTTATTCCTTTTGGCTGCGCCCATCCAAACATCATTCTGAATCTATTATCAAGTAGTGATAATTTACTCTTTATCCCAAAAAGCGATTGTGGTGATCTTATATAACGAGTATTAGGTAAATCAAAAGACATATCACCAAAAGATACTTCCTGCAATGTTTCATCTTTTTCACCCTGATAACGAACCGATATTTTTTTATCCTCAGCAACCATTCGCGCTTCTTCGTTATCATCATAATTTATATCTATGAATATTTTTTTTCCTATTTGTCCTTTAAGCATAACTCGTAGTGGTTGTTCAATTTTTGGTTCTGCTATGATATTTCGTCTATCTTGCAATGTAACTTCATACCATCTATTTAAAAGTTTAAGAGAAATTAATTTTTGACCTGATAATTCAAGTTTTGAATCAGGTGGCAGACCATATTCAGATATACTATATGATATTGTTCCTGGTTTTAATATTTCTGCAAATTCAATTTTGCATGAAACAGCAGAACTCATTGCACCAGTGTTGCCTTGTGTATCAACAGGAGCAACTCTGTAATAATAATTGACTCCGGGCGAAGGTGGGGTTTCACTGTTTATAATATTATCATAATAAAAAAACATGCCTTTTTCATCCTGCAATGGTTTAACAAGAACTTCATTTATTGGTTTTTCAGGTAAAATGTAAGGATCGGTTGAGCGGTATATATTATAACCTTTTATCCCATATGTTCCATGTATTTCAGGTTCTTCCCAAGCAAGTTTTATTGATTCATATGATACAGGAGTTGCAGTTATATTTTTCGGAGAAGTTACTGAAATATAAGGAATCGCTTCTAATTTTCTTGAAAACGGTGATGTATTACCTTTTACATCAACAGTTTGAATGTAGTATATATATTTAACTCCCTGAGTAAGACCCAAACCATCTGCATTATCTTCAAATTCCTGAACTTTTATTAAATTTTTATTTATCTTATTTATTTGATTTTCTGATAATCCTCTAAATATATTATATCCATCTATATCATAATTTCCAGATGAAATTGGTTTTTCCCATTTCAATAACACACTAGAAGATTTTGCAACAACTGAAATTTTATGGGGTGGCAGTAATGCTCCATCCCATTTTGCAAAAACAACTGGAGATTCTGATGTTTCCAGTCCACTAGTTGGTTCAATACCGGTTACTTTATAATAATATGTTGTTTTTTCATTAAAAGGTAATATAGAATTTTCGCTATTATCTATATATTCATTTCCTGCTATTGGTTCTTTATTGATTCTTTCAAAATCCCCTGTTTCTGTTATGGCTCTATAAATATTATATTTAAATCTATTATCTGGCAATGGTTGCCATATAATCTTAATACCTACAATATCTTTGGATGTTATAGCTTGTAACTTTTCAGGTCCCTTAATTGGTTCTACTTTTTCCGCAGCCATCTCAGCTGGTGGAGAAACTTCAAAAATTACATCTTTTGATAGTTCTTCTTTAGACAGAGTTGTTTCCTGACCAAAAATTTTATAAAAAACACAAGCAAAAAAAATTATAAGTAAAATAAAATATATTTTTTTTTTCATTTATATTTCTTTAATATTATTCTTATTTTCAAAAGAAACTTTTATTTTTTTTGATCGTGCATTTAACTCTTCCATTATTGAACGCAAATTTTCAATACTTGCCGTTTCTTCTTCAATTGATGCAGATATATTTTCTATATTGATTGCCATATCCTCAGTCATTGCTTCCACATTATTTATGATACTCACTATTTCTTGTATTTTGTTAACTTCATCGGTAGTCAAAGCATATATACTGTTTGCTGCATTTATTGAGCCCTCTATAACCTGTTTTATATTTTCAAATGCAACACCGGCATTATTTGCAGTTTCCACGCAGGCATTGATATTTTTTGCCGCCTCGTTTATTTTATTTACCGTTATTTCAGTTGTTTTGTTTATATCCTTTATCTCCTCTGAGATTCTTTTAGATGCATCAGCGGTTGATTCTGCAAGTTGTCTTATTTCATCTGCTACAATAGCAAAACCGCGACCTGCCTCACCGGCACGCGCCGCCTCAATAGAAGCATTTAAAGCTAGCAAATTTGTCTGCTCAGCTATCTCTTTTATAAGGATTGTGACTTTACTTATTTCTGTTGTTTTCTGCCCCATTCTGTTTACCACTTCATTCAATTCATGCATAATATCGTTGATTGTTTTTATTTCATCAATTGTTTTTAATATTTTTTCACCGCCATCTCTTGCTGATTCTTCCATTTTTTTATTAAAAGCTGTTCCCTTGCCTGTCTCCAACCTTATCTTTTCAATATCATCTGAAATATTTTTTGTAATTATTATTGTATTTTTTATTGATTCCATATATGAATTCATTTTTTTTGCAAGTTCCTGCGCAGATATGGATATAGTATCAGCAGTTGAAGAAAGTTCTATAAATGAATTCATGATATTATTAAACATCTGAGTTAACTGTTCAAATTCATCTTCCATTCTCTTATATTCATTCCTTATTGCTTTTATCTTGTCTATCATTTTCTTCGTTTCATCTTTTACATCAAAAATCTCTGCGTATTTTATTACGTCATATTCATCCAACAAATTCTCAGATAAAAGTGATTTCACAAATTTTATCGATAAAAATGAATAATAGTAAGCCCATAAAAAAATCAAAATTATTGAAAAAACAGAAATGAATAAAATAAATCTCCATTTATCATTTGTATTTTTTATATTTAGAAGTGTCTGATTTAGAATTGCATTATTCTTTTCTTTTATTATCTCTATCTTTTTTAAAATTTCTTTATCTTGTTTTATTATCCTATTTAAGCTATCATCATCTATTCTGTCCCAGTCAATATCCTGGTAATTTACCACAAGCAATTCATATAAATTTGCCATAATCTTTTTATCATTTAACTTGTCAATTATTTTTTTAGTATCTGCCATTTTTACTTTTGGATAAGTTGATTTTCTGCTGTTTTTTTCAGGAATATTTCTAATCTGTCTTAATAATTCTATATGTGTAAACAATGCTTGACTAATCTCATCAAGTGCAAGCAAATCCGATGTTATCTCCCTTATCTTTTTTTCAGACATATTCAGATTTTTTTTCACACTAAAAGAAACAAACACAGAACTAATTATAATTATCAAAATCAATACAGTAGCTAAATATAACAAAAAGTATCTTTTTAAAAATATTTTATTCATTTTTCCTTTCCACTTATTAAATTCAACTCATATCCAGTTAAATTATTTTTTAGTTTTATTATTCCAACACCTTTTGCAAACCATATATCAACATTATAATCTGTTGCTTTATATGAAATCTTAAATGCAGTGACATCACCAATTGGAGTAGACAATTGTTCTTTCTCGACAACTTTGCCTTTGATTAAATTGCCTTTATGATAACCCGCATTAAAAACGATCCCCTTTTTAATTCTTTTAGGTAAAAGCATAAATTTATCTTCTTTTTTCTTTCCATAATCTTTAGATATTGCAATTTTATATATGCCTTTTTTTCCTTGAAAATAATATTCCTGAATTGTTGAAAAATTTCCTTTATCAGTTTTATTTAAAATTTTACAATCATAATTATTTATTTTCTCTGTTTTATTTAATACTTCCCATTCCTCTGGACTTAGATTTTTTCTGTTATATAATAATTTTTCACCAGCATTTAATGGGAAATAATTAAAAGAGCTTTCGCCTAAAACATTTATGACAACAAATGTTGCTATAATTATT
>JAOAAI010000099.1 GCA_026418955.1 Candidatus Goldiibacteriota bacterium
ATATAGAGATGTAAGGTGAGAAGGAGGATAAAATGTATATCGGTGTAAGATTAAGTGGATTTGGTGGACAAGGTATAGTTTCAGGTGGAATATTACTTGCATATGCTGGAATGCTTGAAGGCAAAAATGTAAGTTTTTTCCCATCATATGGTGCAGAAATGCGTGGAGGAACTGCGAACTGTTCTGTTGTTATAAGTGATGATGAAGTTGCAAGTCCTGTTGTCACACGTCCTGATGTTGCAGTAGTTTTTAATGAACCATCTTTTGCAAAGTTTGAGCCTCTTGTAAAAAATGGAGGTATATTAATTATAAACGAGTCTCTTATTAATTCTAAGTCTAATAGAAAAGATATAAAAATAATCGAAGTTCCTTTAAATGCTATTGCAGATAAACTTGGCAATTCAAAAGTAATAAATATGATTGCCTTGGGAGTTTTAGCAAAGGTGACTGGTGTTATAAAGCCTCACTCGCTAATTAATGCAATTCCAAATGTATATAAAAAATTGAAGTTTGATTTGATAGAGATAAATAAAAAAGCAGTTGAGGAAGGATATAATTTTTTAAATTGATTTTTGTATATTTTTATAAAAATTTTGTAATTTTTTTAAAGTTAGAAGTGAACATTTGAAAATTAAGAGAATTGAAATAAAAGAGTTTTTTATTTCCACATAATTTATTAATGTTACAATAATTAACGAAAATAATAAATAATTGGAAGATTTTAAAAAAAATAAGTAAAGCAATTGAGAGGAGTTTGAAGTTGTTATCTTTGATATGATTTAAGTAATCATATAATGACAAAGATCCTAAACGTGCCTAGGTTATGTGAAAATACAACTACTGAGGTATGTTAAAAATATTTTGAGATTTTGGAAAAGGAAATTTATACAAAGATGATTTATAATTTAAAATTTATTTTTAAGTATTCGGATTTAGATATTGATATGAGTAATAGTTTAATTTTATGAATGAAAAAAAGATATGTAATTAAATTATTTTTAAATAAAACCGAATTCTTTGTATTAGCTCAAATAATATTTTTGAATACAAAAATGTTTTAGCAAAAGTAATACTTAAAGGAAAGAATGTGATTTATATATATGGAATACTACGAGAAAGGAGAAATAAAATCTAGGGAAAAAATAAATTATAAAAGAATCCTCAAACTAATTAAATTATTGATATTTCCATATAGAGCAGTTTTTTTAAAACTTTTAGTGTTTTTCAGCTTCGCTACTATATTAAGAATGAGTGGACCGATACTGATAAAACATATAATAGACTATGCTTTAGCTAAAAAAAATTTAGCATATGTTATTAATGGGGCCTTTTTGTTTTTAGGAATAAATATTGTTTTCTTTATTGTTAATTATTATTCTTTAGTATTATTGATAAAAACTGGACAGAAAATAATTTTTGAATTGAAAAATAAGATTTATTATCATATATTAAAATTTGATATAGATTATTTTTCTAAAAATAATCCTGGTAAAATTGCTGCAAGAATTCAAAGTGATACGACATCAGTTTATGAAATATTTAGTGAGTTTTCAATAACAATGTTTGTAGATATTATTGTTTTTATAACAATATTTAGCATAATGTATTATCATAGTCCAAGTCTTACTTTAATAATTTTTCCAATGATTTTAATTGCTTTTGTTATTATTTTTGTTTTTGTTAAGAAAAGTCAGATGATATTTGTTGAAGTTAGAAGAAAAATTGCAGAATTAACTTCATTTTTATCTGAATTTCTTAACATTCATTCTATTGTAAAAATTTATAGAAGTGAAGATAAAGTTAGAGAAAAATTTGAAAAATTAAATTTTGATAAATTTTTGAAAACAATTTCTGCTGAATATATAGCAATATTCTTTTTTTTATCTGTTATGTTATTTGATCCTATATCTAAATCTATAATATTTGGATACGGGGGATTAAAAGTTTTAGATAATCAATTGACGGTAGGTACAATTGTGATGTTTATTTTATATATTGGTCAACTTTTTGAACCAATTTTTAGATTTTCAGAATATGTTGGAATAATACAAAAATCATTTGCTGCATTAGAAAGAGTTAATAGGATATTGGAAATTACTCCTAAAATTGTAAGTGGTAAAAAGTTTATAGATTCATTTGATTATATCGAATTTATTGATGTATGGATGAAATATCCTGAAAGTGACTGGATTTTGAAAAATTTATCGTTTAGGTTAGAAAAAGGAAAAACGCTTGCAATTGTTGGAAGAACTGGAGAAGGTAAAACTACAATTGCAAATGTTATATTTAGATTTTATGATTATCAAAAAGGCAAAATACTTATTAACGGAATGAATTTAAAAGAGCTTAATGTTGAGTCTCTTAGAAAAAAAATTGGACTTGTACAACAAGATATATATCTTTTTCCTGTAAGTTTAAAAGATAATTTAAGATTGATGGATGATGAAATTTCTGAAGAAAAAATATATTATGCTATAGAAACTCTTAATCTTTCTAATTTTTATAAAAAATATCCTTTAAATATGGAAATAAAAGAAAAAGGAAAAAATCTTTCTGCTGGAGAAAAACAGATAATATCTCTTACAAGGGCTCTGGTTTTGGATCAAGATTTAATTATTTTAGATGAAGCTACTTCAAATGTTGATCCATATACTGAAAATTTAATCACAAGCGCTATAAAAAATATTATGAAACATAAAACGCTTATAGTTATTGCTCATAGACTTACTACTATTATTAATTCGGATTATATTGGTTTTCTTAAAGATGGTAAGTTTATTGAATTTGGAACTCACCATGAGCTGTTAAATTTGAAGAGAGAGTATTATAGTTATTTTGTTTGTAATTTCTAAAGAATATGAGTATTGTTAAACTTTTGCAATGGATCTCGCAATATTGGAAAAAACATAAGTTTAGATTATTTTTGATAGTTAGTTTAGGTATAATAAGTGCCTATCTCCAAGCATCGATACCATTTTATATAAGAAAAATTATTAATAGTTTGAATAATAATCAAAATAAAGAATATATTTTGTTGAATGCTTTTTTAATATTTGGACTTGGTTTTTTTCATTTTATTGTAAATCTTTTTGCACAGCGTAATAGAGCTTATATGAACTATAGAATTGAATATGAAATTAGGAATAAAACTTTTGTACAAATTCTTAATCTTGATGAATATTTTTTTTATAAATTTACAAATGGAGATATCATTGCCAGGTTAATAGATGATATTTCTGAAAAAATAGCCTGGTTTTCATGTTCTGGAGTTTTTAGATGTGTTCAAGCTGTCTTTACCTTAACTGCAGTTATTTCTGTTATGGTATATATAAATCCTTTACTTACAGCTATAGCTTTATTTCCTATGCCTTTTATGGTTTTAGTTATAATCAAGTTAGGCAATTCTCTTAGCAAAAAATATGATGAACTTCAAAAAAGTATAAGTAATGTTTATGATTTTCTTGAAGTTAGTTTTGCTGGTATAAAACCAATAAAAGCAAATTTAAAAGAAAAGAATTTTAGTATTAAATTTTCTGAAGTAACACATAATCAGTTAGAAAAATCAATTGATTCAGAAAGACTTCAAGTTTTTATTCATTATATATTCTTTTTTTCAGCAACTTTTGGAATTTTTTTAGTATATCTTTATGGAGGATATTCAGCACTGAAAGGGAAAATTACAATAGGTGATTTAGTAGCATTTCAAGTTTATGTTTTTATGATAATATGGCCATTTTCTGATATAAGTCAATTTTTTATTTCAGCCAAAAAAGCTTCAACAAGTGTAAAAAGGGTAGACGAAATAATCAAATTTAATCCAAGTTTTATAGATAAAGATTCATTTATTAAGATTGAAAATATAGAAATGATAAAAATAGAGAAGTTAGATCTTTGTATAGGTTCTAAAAAAATTTTAGATAAAGTTCATTTAACTGCTAAAAAAAATCAAAAGATTGCTATCGTAGGTATGATTGGTAGTTCTAAATCAACATTTTTGAAAGTTATTTCAAGATTGATACCATATGATTGTGGGTTATTTGAAATAAATGGAATAGATGTTAATGGGATTTCAATCAATAGTTATTATTCTAATGTTGGATATGTTTCTCAAGAATCTCAAATAATTTCTGATACTATACTTAATAATATAACTATGTATAAAAATTATCCCTGGGAAGAGGTTGAAGATGTTATAAAAAGAGTACAACTTGATAAAGATATATATACTATGCCAGAGGGAGTTAAAACTAAAATTGGTAGTCATGGATTTAGTTTATCAGGGGGACAGAGACAAAGGATTGCTTTAGCAAGAGCTTTAATAAAAAAACCAAAACTTCTTGTACTTGATGATGCTACAAATCAAATTGATGTTAAAACAGAAAAAAAGATCTGGAATGAAATTGAGAAGTTGGATATCATCATAATATTTGTTACTCATCGTAAATATCTCCTTGAAAATGCTGATTTTATATATGTTATGGATAAAGGTAGAATTGTTGAGTTTGGTAGTCATTTGTCTTTGATTAATTCTAATACTTTATATAAAAAAATTTATATGGAATATAAATGAATTTAGTGTAGTTTGTATAAATTTATTAAAATTATAAAATTTTAATATGATGTTGTTTAGTGAAATTTTTGTAAATCCTATAATTTCAAGTTTATTTTCTTTATCTATTACTATTTTAACTGGTCTTTTAATAGGGGAAATTAAAATTGGTGGAGTTAAAATTGGAATAGCTGGTACTCTTTTTTCTGGAATCATTTTGTCATATTTTGGTATAAAATATGACGAAAATGTATTACATTTTTTGAGAGATTTTGGATTAATACTTTTTGTGTCTGCAATAGGAATGCAAGTTGGCACTGGCTTTTTTTCATCTTTTAAAAAAAATGGAATTCTTCTTAATTTTTATGCTTTTATTGTAGTCTTAGGAAATATAATCTTATTATTCATAATAAAATATTTTTTAATTGATGATAGTCTTAAAATTATTGGTTTATATTGTGGTGCTGTAACAAACACTCCTGCTCTCGCATCTGCTCAGGATTCTATTAGAGCTATAAATAATTATGCGAATATTTCAGATGTAACTTCTTCTTATGCTATAGCTTATCCTGGTGCTATTTTTGCTATTATTTTGGCTATGATAGTTTTGAAAAAGATTTTTAAGATTGATTTATCAAATTTCCAATCAAATGTTATTTTTCAAAAAGAGGTTATTGAAAACAGGACGATACTTATTGAAAATCCAAATATTAACATGATAAAAATATCACAAATTCCTGCTATGGAAGAACTCAATATTATAATAACAAGATTAAAAAGGGGGGATAAAATAAATGTTGCTCTTCCTGATACTTTGGTAATGTGTGGTGATATTATTCTTGCTGTTGGAAAAAAAGAAAATCTCGATAAGTTTGAAAAAATAGTTGGTAAAACTGTAGATGTGGATCTTAAAAAAAGTGCTGAAAGAATAGTCAATACTAGAGTAGTAGTTACTAATAAATCACTTATAGGGAAAAAAATTTCTGAAACTTTGATACCTTCTTATGGAGTTGTAGTAACGAGAGTATCAAGATCAGATGTTGAATTTTTAGTTTCTGATGAATATGAAATAAATTTTGCAGATCAATTAGTGTTAGTTGGTGAGGAAGATAATGTGAAGAGAGCATCTAGCTATATTGGTAATTCACCTAAAGAGCTTAATCATCCACATTTGATGCCTATTTTTATTGGAATAATCTTTGGAATAATTATAGGAAGTATTCCTTTTTCTTTTCCTTTTATATCTAAACCAATTAAATTAGGACTTGCAGGAGGTCTTCTTGTTAGTGCTGTTTTTTTCTCGAACTTACATCATATAGGTAAAATTAGTTGGTATATTCCACCACCAGCAAATATAATGCTTAGGGAGTTGGGTATTGTTATTTTTTTAAGTTCAGTAGGGCTTAAATCTGGTGATAATTTCTTTACTATGTTGTTTACTTTAAATGGTTTTTATATGGTGATTCTTGGCTTTTTAATTTCCTTTTTACCTGTATTTATAGTTGGATTTATTTTGATTAAATATTATAAACAAAATTATTTAGGTGTTTGTGGACTTATGAGTGGTTCTATGACTGATCCACCTGCTCTTGCATGGGCACAGAGTTTATCAGATTCAAGTCTTGTTTCTATGTATTATGCTTCTGTATATCCTTTAACAATGTTTCTTAGAATTATATCAGCTCAAATTCTTGTAATGATTTTTTATGATTAAATCTTTTATTATTATATTCTTAACTGTTATATCTGGATATATTTTTTCTTATTTTTATGGAAATAAAAAAGAAACTTTTGAGAATTCTTTGAGTGATTATCTTTATTACTTTGCTCTTCCTTTGACTATTTTTTTAAAAGTAATTAATTTTGAAATGAAGAATATGGATTTTTATATATTTATTATTAATTCATTACCAATTATTTTTTTGTATTTATTGATTTATTCAGCTTATAGATTTGGTATTATTAATGCTTCTTTTGCAAGAACTTCTATGATATCATCTACATTAGGGAATGTTGTTTATTTAGGTTTTGGAGTAATTCAATATAATTTTGGAGAACATATAATTCCTTATGCTGCGGTTAGTGTTGGAATACAGAATTTGATTATTTTTAGTATTGGTGTTTTTTTTATAAACCTTATTTGTTTTGAAAAATCTTGTATAATAATTGGAACAAAAAAGGCTTTTTTAAATCCTATTTTTTTATCAACATTTATTGGCTTTTTTTTCAGTCTTTTAGATATCAGTATATCTGATTTTTTAAATGATTTTTTAGTTCAAGTTTCAAAAACAACAGTTCCTTTAGCACTTTTTTTAATAGGAGTAAGTATTTATGGTAAAAAATTTAATATAAGTTATCTTAAAAAAGTAATATTAATATCTTCTTTAAAACTTGTTATTTTGCCTTTTATATCTTTTATTTTTATATTTTTGTTTGCTAAGTTTGATATTGTTTCACTAGTTAGTTTTATTCTGTATACAATGCCAGTTGCTATAGCAGCATTTGTGGTAGCTAGAGATTTTGAGCTTGAAAAAGATGTGGTTGCAGGTTCTGTTATTTTTACAACTGTCTTGTATTTTATTTTTTATTGGATATATATTTTTTTGGTTAATAACTTTTTTTATATATAATTATTAATATGATAAAAACAAATATCAATCCATGGTTTTATGTTCCTACCACTTATTTTACAGAAGGACTGCCATATGTTTTAGTAAATACAATGGTGGTTGTTTTTTATAAAAAAATGAATGTTTCAAATGAATTAATAGCATTTTTAACAAGTTGGCTTTTTTTACCTTGGACAGTTAAGTTTTTATGGGGTCCAATAGTTGATGTTACAGCTACAAAAAGAAAATGGATAATATATACTCAAATGTTTATGTCAGCTTTAACTCTTATCGCAGCATTTTTTGTAAAATCACAATATTTTTTATATCTTACCCTTTCAAGTTTTATGCTAATAGCATTTTTATCTGCTACTCATGATATAGCAGTGGATGGTTTTTATATGTTGTCAATGGATGAAAAAAAACAAGCTTTTTTTGTTGGAATAAGAGCTTTTTTTTATAGACTTGCTTTATTGTTTGCTTCAAGCATTCTTATAATGTATGCTGGAAAATTAGAAACTATAACTTCAAATATAGCATCTGCTTGGCAGATTGTTTTTGGAATTGTAGCAATTATCTTAGCTGTGTTTTTTTTATATCATGTTTTAATTTTGCCATATCCTATAAATGACAAACCAAACGATAAATTTAGTTGGAATGAATTATTCGATGCTCTTATAAGTTATTTCAAACAAGAAAAGATAATAATTGCTATTCTTTTTATAATATTTTACAGATTTGGTGAAGCAATGTTACTTAAAATTGCTCCTCTTTTTTTGCTTGATTCATCTACTAATGGGGGTATAGGTTTAACTACTTTGCAATATGGGAGGGTTTATGGTACTTTTGGGTTGATATTTTTAATTATTGGTAACATAGTTGGTGGTATGGCTATTGCTAAATGGGGTTTGAAAAGATGTATTTGGCCAATGGCATTGTTACTAAATCTTCCAGATTTAGTATATGTTTATATGGCGTATCATAATAATTTACCAATTGAATATGTGTATGTCTTAGTTTCATTTGAACAGTTTGGCTATGGTATTGGAACAACAGCATTTATGTATTATTTAATACAGTTGACAGGTGAAAAATATAAAACAACACATTTTGCTATTTCTACAAGTATAATGGCAATGGGATTAATGATTCCAGGTATGTTTAGTGGAATGTTACAAAAAGCTGTTGGTTATCCAATTTTTTTTATTATAGTTTGTATAGCTACTATTCC
>JAOAAI010000115.1 GCA_026418955.1 Candidatus Goldiibacteriota bacterium
AGATGTGTATAAGAGACAGGCACGAAATGAGTAAAAGACAAGATTTTTCGTTAATAAAAACAATGATAAAAAGAAAAAAATAGGTGTTACGAAAGCGTAAAAAAGATATGTGGAAAAGTGGTATACGAAAAGGTGTTCGTAAAAATGCATATAAAAAAGCTAATAAAATCAATAGCAAAAAAAGGAAGCGGTCGGAATGACTTCCAAGTTTAAATTGGATTGCGACGAATTATCCCGCCTTTTTTTTCACTATATAATTCAAATTCAAGTCGGAATGACTTCCAAGTTTAAATTGGATTGCGACATTAACTTATCACCGATGCGAGAAGATACCCGCAATATTTATCAAGTCGGAATGACTTCCAAGTTTAAATTGGATTTGGATAGAATTTTTGCCTGCGGCAAATATAATTATCTTTAAACATCTTTATAGAACATTTTTACCGAACATCTTTTGCGAACATCTTTTACGAACATCTTTTAAAACAGAGCAATTGAAAATGGAAAGTGGAAATTAGGGCAAGGAAGGAATGATTTGTTTTAAAATATGGAACATGTGGAAGATTTGCAAATTTGCAAATAAATATAATACGAAGTCAAAAATAAATACCCCTACTGTCAAAAATTGACAGTTGGATATGTTTTTATTTATAATCAGTATAAAATTAAGGGATAAAATTAATCTTTTTTTGGCATAAAAATTGCTTAAATAAATATAGAATTTTTATTGACGCGGTAAAATATAATTGTATATAATATTGTTAATTTAAATAATTAGGTGAAAAATGACAAATAAACCAAGGGTAAATAATAAAAATGATATAAATATAAATATTTCTTTTTTTATTTATTTTAAAGGTTGGATAAAATGAATTATTACGCACATTCATTAGAGGGGCAGAAGGAAGAGAAATGGCAGATATTAAAAGATCATTTAATTTCTGTTGCAAATTTAGCTTCTAAGTTTGCTGAAAAGTTTAAGGCAGCAGATTTAGGATATTTGTGTGGATTATTACATGATATAGGAAAATATACAAAAGAATTTCAGGAAAAACTTAAAGGCAAGAAAAATATAGCCAATCATTCAATTGCAGGAGCAAAAGAAGCAATCAAAAAATATGGAAATCTTTGGGGAAAAATAATTGCATATATTATCGCAGGACATCATGCTGGCCTTGCAGATTTTATCGGAACTGGGGATGATTCCTGTCTCAATCATAGATTACAAAATGAACAAATTTATGATTATAGTTTTTATATTTACGAATTAAACGGATTAGTAAAAGATTCATTATCATTTCCAAAATTAAATGTTTCAGATAAAAAAGAAACAGATTTTTCTTGTTATGTATTAATAAAAATACTTTTTTCATGCCTTGTAGATGCTGATTATCTTGATACAGAAAGATTTTGTGAACCAGAAAGATATAAAAAAAGATTAAATGATTATTCATTAAAAGAGTTAAATGAAAAATTAAAAAATTATTTAGAAAAATTAAAACAAAATAAGGAAAAAACAAAATTGAATGAAGAAAGAGATAAAATTTTAGAAAATTGTTTAAACAAAGCAGAAAAACAGCCCGGTTTTTTTACTCTTACAGTTCCAACAGGTGGAGGAAAGACACTTTCTTCTCTTGCTTTTGCAATGAAACATGCAATCAAAAATAAGATGGAAAGAATAATATATGTGATACCATATACAAGTATTATAGAACAAAATGCTGATGTTTTTAGAGATATTTTTGGCAATGAATTTGTTTTAGAACATCATAGTAATTTTGAGTATGAGGCAAAAGATAATGATGAAGATGATTTGGAATATAAATTAAAACTTGCTTCAGAAAATTGGGATATTCCAATAGTTGCTACAACCAATGTGCAATTTTTTGAATCGTTATTTTCTAATCGTAGTTCAAGTTGCAGAAAGTTACATAATATTATTAAGAGTGTAATAATATTGGATGAAGCACAGATGTTGCCAGTAGAATATATGAAACCATGTTTATATATGCTTGCAGAGTTGATAAAAAATTATGGTTGTTCAGTTGTTTTCTGCACAGCAACTCAACCTGCTATTTTTGAAAATCCACCAGAAAATTTTAAAATTCCAAATGGTATAAATCCAAATGAAATTATTCAAAATCCAAAAGAATTATATACAAAATTGAAAGCTGTAAATATTAATTGGTTAGGGGATAAGAATATTAATGAATTAACAGAAAAATTATTAGAATTTAATAAGGTTTTATGCATAGTAAATACGAGAAGATTAGCCAGGGAATTATATGAAAATATAAAACAAAGAACAAAAGATGGAATATATCATTTAAGTGCGGCAATGTGCCCTGTACATAGATCAGAAAAAATTGCAGAAATAAAAGAAAGTTTAAAAAACAGTAAAAAATGCATTGTGGTTTCTACGCAGCTTATTGAGGCGGGTGTTGATATAGATTTTCCTGTTGTGTTTAGAGAAATTGCAGGCATTGATTCAATAGCCCAAGCAGCAGGTAGATGTAATAGAGAAAGAAAAATAAAAAAAGGTGGTGATGTTTATGTTTTTAAAATGACTGATTATAAAATACCGTCAGGTTTTTTATCGCGAACCGCTGGGGTAGCAAAAGAAGTAATAAATACTAATGAAGATGGTGATTTATTAGGACTTGAAAATATTAAAAGATATTTTGAAATTTTATATTCAAGAGAGGGAGAAGGACTTGATGGAAAAAATATTTTACAAAGCATTTTGGATAGTCGTGGAAAACTGGAATATCCATTTAAAACAATAGCAGAAAATTTTAAGATTATAGATGATATTACATATTCTATAATTGTTCCATATGATAAAAAATGTGAACAAATATTAGAGAAAATTAAATTTTCTCCTTATCCTGCTTCATATATAAGAGATTTACAAAGATATACTGTGCAAGTATATAAGCAGGATTTTGATAAGTTATTAGAAAATAAAAAAATAGAAAATTTAAAAGGCATATTTTTTGTGCTTAAAAAAGAAGAATATTTAGAGGATATTGGATTAAAAATAGATAATGATGAAAATAAATTAGAAAATTATATTATTTAGGTAAAAAATAATGAAAAAGTTAAAAATAGTATTAGATAATAATATTTATAGTACCTATAAAAAAGAATTAATAGATTTTAAAGAAAAATATAAACATAAGATAGAAATATTCTTAACAGATCCAAATATTGTAGAGATGATAGAATTTGAAGAAAGATTAAATATCGCCATAAAAATTAAGGACAAATTATTTGGGCCGCCTCAATTTGTTGTATTAAATGAAATAAATGAATATTTTAATAAAAATATTTTTACATTTGGAAAATACAAAAAAATAAAAAATGCACTTTATCAAATTTTTTTTAATAACGGATGTTCATTTAAGGAATTAATCGAAACACGACTTATTTATGATAAAAATCAAGTGGATTATATTACAAAAGAAAGAGAAAAAATAAAAAAATTATATTTGGATGATTGGAAAAAATCTGCCGCAATAATTAGACCTATTATTGAAAAAATAAAAAAAGAAGAGGGGGTTAATAGATTTAAAATTTTAGATAATGTTAAAGAAAAATATATTTTGTCTTGTGAATTATTTGATTATGTTATGGAAAGATTTTACATAAAAAAATATTTTAATTGTTATTATTTACTTCTGTATGTAAATAATACGTGGCTAAAAAAAATAAGAACATTATCTTCATTTATGAACTATTATTTAATAAGAGCAGAGAATTATTATAATCAAAATTTTCAAAATATTTCCGGATCAGATTTAATAGATTTGGACTATACTGTTTATTTTCCTTTGATTGATTATTTTATTACTGAAAATAAAAAACATTTTCTTAATAAATTTAATGATGAAAAAATAAAAAATTTTAAGGAATTTAATAAAATGATAGTCTAAAATAATTTTTTATTGCGAGGTGATTTATGGGTTACGGTATAAAATTAAAAGTATGGGGAAATTATGCTTGTTTTACAAGACCTGAAATGAAGGCGGAAAGAGTGAGTTATGATGTAATAACACCTTCTGCTGCACGTGGTATTTTAGAAGCAATTCATTGGAAACCAGCAATAAAATGGATCATAGACAAAATCCATGTTTTAAATAAAATTGAATGGACGAATATCAGAAGAAACGAAGTAAGTGGAAAAATACCAGAGGGTAACATCAAAAAGGCAATATGTGGGGAAGAAGTTGAATTATATCAATTGATTACAGAAGATAGGCAGCAGAGAGCATCGCTTATTTTAAAGAATGTTGCTTATATTATTGAAGCACATTTTGAAATGACTGAAAAAGCAGGTAAAAGTGATACACCAGAAAAACATTATAATATATTTTTACGTAGAGCAAGAGAAGGACAGTGTTTTCATAGACCATATCTTGGTTGCCGAGAATTTCCAGCAGAATTTGAATTATTAGAAGATGATGCTAAATTACCAGAATCATTTTATAAAGATAAAGATGAAATAGATTTTGGTTGGATGTTATATGATTTGGATTTTAAAGGTGAAAAAGAAATAGGAATATATGAAGAGATTACACCTAAATTTTTCAGAGTTAAAATGAAAAAAGGTATAATAAATGTTTCCAAATTGATTAAGGAAGGAGTGAAAGAATGATATTAAGAGCGTTATATGATTATTATCAAACAATGGTAGAAGATCCAGAAAGTGGTATTTCAAGCCCTGGTTATAGTAAAGAAAAGATTAGTTTTGCTTTGGTTTTGGATAAAAAAGGAAATTTAAAAGATATAATTGAATTAGGAGATGGTAACAAACCAAAATTAATGGATGTGCCAGTACATACAAAAAGAACATCTGGAGTTTCTCCTTATTTCCTTTGTGATAATGTTAAATATTTATTAGGATATGAAAAGCAAAATTTTGAAGAGTGTGTTTCTTTGCATAAAAAAATACTCTCCGATGTTGATGATGAATCAGCAAAATCTATTTTAAAATTTTTTGAAAAATGGAGTTGTAAAGAGATAAAAAATAACAAAATAATTAAAGAAAAGAAAGATATTTTAGAAAAAGGTGGCTTTGGAGTTTTTATAATTGAAGGAATAAATGGATATGCTCATGAAAAAATTAAAATAAAAAAAGCATGGGAAAAATATTATTCATCTTTTCAAAAGGAAAATGAAATTACAGGACAATGTCTTATAACAGGTGAAGAAACGAAAATTTTAGATGTTCATGACCCTATTAAAGGAGTCAGGGGGGCACAATCATCAGGTGCGGCTATAGTTTCTTTCAATCAGGATGCATTTAAGTCATATAACAAAGAACAGAGTATAAATGCTCCAATTGGAAAAAATGCTGCATTCGCTTATGTGACAGCATTAAATTATATGCTAGCACCAAAATCAATACAAAATATATTAATAGGAGATACTACAACGGTTTTCTGGGCAGAAAAATATGGGACAGGGACAGAAGAATTAATATATGCTCTTTTACAACCGTCAGATATAGAAGAAAAAAAAGAAATAGATGTTAAAAAAGATAAAAAGAAAAAGCAAGAAAAAATAAAAAAAGAAGATAATAAAATAAAACTTAATGATATACATACAATTAATAAAATGCGAGATTTTTTAAATAGAATATCACAAGGAAAAGAAATAAAAAATTTTAAAGGAATAGATGAAAATGTTAAGTTTTATATTCTTGGTTTATCTCCTAATAAATCTAGGATTTCAATAAGATTTTTTTATGCTGACACTTTTGGAAAAATTGTTGAAAAAATAAAACAACACTATGATGATATGCGAATAGAAAAACAATATGAAAACGAAAGAGATGCAATTGCCGTATGGGAAATATTAAAAGAATTGGCTGCTCAGGGGAAATCAGAAAATATACCACCAGCATATTCTGGTGGACTTATGCAAGCAATTTTAACTGGCGGATTGTATCCTGCCGCAATATATCAAGCAATTATCAATAGAATTGGTATTGACAAAAAAATAAATAGAGTAAGAGCTGCTTTCATAAAAGCATATATTGTTAGAAAGATTAGAATAAATAAAAGGAAAGGAGGTGTAACAATGAGTTTAAATACAGAAGAAAAAAGCGTTGGTTATCAGTTAGGTAGATTATTTGCTTTGCTTGAAAAAGCCCAACTTGATGTTTCTCCCAACATAAATGCAACAATAAAAGACAGATATTTTGGGACTGCATCATCTTCACCTAAGGCTATTTTCCCTATTTTGCTTCGTCTTGCTCAGCATCATATATCAGCGGCAGAATATGGTAAATTCAGAGATAAACAAATAGAAGAGATTATGAATAACATAAAAGAGTTCCCTGCTCATCTGACACTTGATGAACAGGGGATGTTTATGTTGGGATATTACCATCAAAGAAACGATTTGTATAAAAAGAAAGAAAAGGAGGAATAAAAATGGCAGAATTAAAAAATCGTTATGAATTTGTAGTTCTTTATGATGTTGAAAACAGTAATCCAAATGGTGACCCCGATGCCGGAAATTTACCAAGAATTGATTATGAAACTGGTTATGGGATAGTCACGGATGTTTGTATTAAAAGAAAAGTAAGAAATTATGTTGAAATAACAAGAGCAGGCAAAAAAGGATTTGATATTTATGTAAAAGATGGAGCAATTTTAAATAATTTAAACAAAAAAGCTTATGAAGCATTAAAGATTAAACCAGAAGAAAAAAAATTACCTGATGACGAAAAAGAAGCAGCTGCAATAACTAAATTTATGTGCGATAATTTTTATGACATTCGTGCATTTGGTGCTGTGATGACAACAAAGGTAAACTGTGGGCAAGTGAGAGGACCAGTTCAATTTTCTTTTTCTAGAAGTATTGATCCCATAGTTCAACAGGAAATATCTATTACAAGAATAGCAGTTACTGACGAAGGAGATAAGGCGGCAGAAGCTGGGCATACAATGGGAAAAAAATTTATCATACCTTATGGACTCTATAGAATGGAAGGATATATATCTCCATTTTTTGCTAAACAGACAGGATTTAATGAAGAAGATAAAGAGGTTTTATTTGAAGCATTAAAAAATATGTTTGAACATGACAGATCAGCTGCACGCGGTAAAATGGCTGTTAGAAAATTATGGGTCTTTAAACATCAAACAGAACTTGGTAATGCACCTGCTGTCAAACTTTTTGAATCAATAAAAATAAAACGTAAGGATGAAAATAAACCAGCAAGAGCATTTGAGGATTATACAATTGATTTATTGCAAATTCCAAATGGAGTTGAAAGAATAGATTTGTTGTAAAATTGGTGATTTATGAATTATAAAGAAGAAGATTTACTTGCTTTATCTGGTTTACAACATTATTTTTACTGTAAAAGACAATGGGCATTAATAGAGGTTGAGCGTCAATGGGTTGAGAATTTTTTTACAGCAGAAGGTAGATTATTACATGATAGAGTTGATAATAAATGCATAGAACATAAAGAAGGAGTGATAATAGAGCGTTCTGTTTCATTAAAATCAGAAAAACTTGGTATTTATGGGGTTGCTGATGTTGTTGAATTTCACAAATCAGAAAGTGGAATAAAATTACAAAATCAAGAAGGATTATGGATGCCAAAACCAATTGAATACAAAAGAGGAATGCCCAAAGAAAATATATGTGATAGAGCACAGCTTTGTTGTCAGGCAATGTGTTTGGAAGAGTTATTTGGAGTCAAAATAGAAAATGGTTATTTGTTCTATTGGCAAACACGACGCAGGGTGCCGGTTATATTTGATGAAGGATTAAGGACTGCGGTTATAAATGCGTGCGCTGACATGCATGACATGATTAACAATGGGATAACTCCAGAAGTCCCAGAAAAAGCAAAATGTAAGAATTGTTCTCTTTTTAATGTCTGCATACCAGAAGTCAGAAAAAATAAAAGTGGTAAAGTTGAAAAATATATTGATGATAATATACATTGGTTTAATGAGCATGCGTAAGTTATTAAATGTGCTTTATGTGACAACACCAGAAGCGTATCTTTCACGAGATGGCGAAAATATAGTCGTAAGGATAGAAGAAAAAGAGTGTTTCCGAGTGCCTGTTCATAATCTGGAAAGTATAATATACTTTGGATATAAAGGAGTGAGTCATTCGGTATTAGGAATGTGTGCAGAAAAAGGAATTTGTTTCACATTTTTATCGCCAAACGGTAGGTTTCTTGCACGAGTAGAAGGACCCGTTTCAGGGAATGTGCTTTTACGTAAAAAACAATACAGAATTAGTGATGACAAAACAGAAAGTGCAAAACTGGCTAAATTATTTGTTATGGCAAAAATTACAAATGCTAGGACTGTTTTGTCGCGTGCAATACGCGACCACTCAGATAATATAAATATAGAAAAAGTAAAAAAAGTAATAAATGATTTGGCATTAATGATATATAAAGTAGAAAGAAATACTGATTTAGAAGAGATACGAGGTATAGAAGGAATGGCATCTAATTTATATTTTTCTGTTTTTAATGAACTCATTGTTGCTCAAAAAGATGATTTTTATTTTAAAGACAGGTCTCGCAGACCACCTAGAGATAATATAAATGCTTTACTTTCGTTTGTGTATACTTTACTTGTTCATGATTGTCGTTCTGCTCTTGAGACAGTCGGGCTTGATCCGGCTGTTGGTTTTTTACATAGGGACAGACCTGGTAGACCGAGTTTGGCGCTGGATTTAATGGAAGAATTACGGTCGTATATGGCAGATAGAATAGTTTTGTCACTTATTAATAGATTGCAGGTGACTAAAGATTCATTTGAAAAAAGTGAAGGTGGAGAAATACGTATGAATGAAACAGCGAAAAGAATATTACTTGAAACATGGCAGAAAAGAAAAATGGAAGAAATCACACATCCTTTTATTGGAGAAAAAATAGAAGTTGGATTAATACCTTATTGTCAGGCATTACTTCTTGCTCGTTTTATGCGAGGAGATATTGAAAATTATCCGCCATTTTTTTGTAAATAGGAGTTTTATTTTATGATGGTATTGATTACTTATGATGTTCAAACAGATTCAGAAGGTGGAGCAAGGAGATTGAGAAAAATAGCAAAAGAATGTGAAAACTATGGACAAAGAGTTCAAAATTCTGTTTTTGAATGCCTTATAACCCCTGATCAGTTTGTGGTGTTGCGAAACAAATTGGAAAAAATAATGGATAAAGAAAAAGACAGTTTAAGATATTATTTTTTAGGACGCAACTGGCACAGAAGAGTAGAACATATAGGTGCAAAAAAGACCTATGACCCAGAGGGACCAATGATAATATGATTTTCTAAAGTATTTGCGAATGTTTAGTAATAGATATTCTTCCTTGGATTCGCAGATAAATAATTAAAAGGGATTTTTAAAAATGGCAAGAAAAACATCAAGAAAGATTTTTGGTTCGCAGGAAGGTTCGCAGAAACAGACACAAAAACACTAAAAAAGAAAGGCGGTTATTTGTAAACAGTCGCCCCCCACGCGGGGGCGTGGATTGAAACTATTGGTTGAAAATGAGAAATTTTTTTTGCAATCGTCGCCCCCCACGCGGGGGCGTGGATTGAAACTATCTAAAGGTAAAATATCTAAATCAAACTTAATGTCGCCCCCCACGCGGGGGCGTGGATTGAAACGAATTCAAAAAGAATTATATATTAACATCAACAGGTCGCCCCCCACGCGGGGGCGTGGATTGAAACACTG
>JAOAAI010000174.1 GCA_026418955.1 Candidatus Goldiibacteriota bacterium
CTGTAATGTAATAATATCAGATGATGAAATTTTTTCACCTGTTGTTGATAAACCAACTACACTGATAATTTTTGATCAACGCGCTTATGATACATATAAAAACAAAATAGAAGAAAATACATTGTATATTGAAAATTCTTCTCTGACTAAAAGTGGACATATAAAAGGTAAAAAGATATCTGTCCCTGCTTCTGATATTGCAAAAAATATGAATTTTATAAAAGGTGTTAATATGGTTATAGCTGGAGTTTATTCTGAAGTTACCGGTTTATTTGAAAGAGAAAAATATTATAAAGTTATGGAAGAAATGTTAAAAGGGAGAAAAAATGAGATTATTGAAAAAAATTTTCAAATATTCAATCAAGGTATAAAATATATAAATGATAGGAAGATATTTGAAAATATAAATCATGGAATAAAGATAGTAAAGGAGAATATAGATAAATGGCGAAAGTAAGGTTTGCCAAAGTGAATGATGCTATTTTTATTCATAAGATTATAAAAAAATACGCTCTTGAATTTGACTTAATACCAAGAAGTATTGCAGATATATATACACAAATAAGGGATTTTTATATACTTGAAGAAAATAAAAAAAGAATTGGTGTGATTGGATTGCATATATACTGGGATGATTTGGGTGAAATTAGATCTTTTATAATAGAAAAAAATTATAGAAATAAAGGATATGGAACAAAATTATTAGATTTTGCAATAAAGGAAGCAAAAAAGATAGGATTGAAATCTGTTTTTGTTTTAACAAAAATACCTGATTTTTTTGTGAAATATGGATTTAAAAAAATACCAAAAAAGAATTTACCGCAAAAGATATGGAAAGATTGTTTTAATTGCCCAAAATTTCCTGATTGTGATGAACACTCGTTGATTTATTATTTTAAAAATAAAAGGGAAAAATGAAAGAAAAGGAAAATATAAAAAAATTATCTACAGATTTTGAGATATTGATACGTAAAGTTGAGGATAAATATTTAGGTGAATGTAAAGAACTACCTGGTCTTATTGTGAGTGGTAAAGATAGCAGGGAAGTTATGAAAAATATGAAAGCTGCTATACCACTTTATTTAAAATATGTCCCTAAAGAGTCATTCATACCTGTTTATGAAAATAAAGATTTACCAATAATTTATGATTTTGAGGAATTTAATGGTTATCTTTATGCTTCAACAAATAAAGATTCGGTTATAAGAACTTCAACAGGTGATGTTGGTGCATGGGAAGTGATAAATATTTCAAATATTTTTTCTCCTTATTTCAATCCACCTGTTGGACATACCAGATCTTTTGAAGAAGAGCAGTTGGGGGATTATACACCACAAGTTTACTGTCTCAAAGCGTACAACGATATGGGGACACCAAAACTTTTCTGTGGTACAAATGCAAATGGTGGTATATATGAATCATTGGATGGTAAGGTATGGAGTTTATCATTTAACAGTGGAGAGGCGCGTGTGCATTGTCTAGAAATGTTCAAAGGTCGTCTATTTGCTGGAACTTCAACCGGTGGTAAAATATATTCATATAACGGAACTCACTGGGTAATATCATTGAATACTTCTGAATTGGCAATAACAACTTTTGGTCTATTTAGAGATTATTTATATGCTGGAACATATCCAAATGGATTAATATACAGAACAGCGGATGGAGTTAACTGGCAGAAAGTTTTTGATACAAATCAAAGCTTTGTAAATGATTTTTTTGTATTTAAAAATCGTCTTTACTGTTCTACATCAAAAGCAACTGGTGGACTCATATTTATGTCAGAGGATGGAATTAACTGGGTTGAGAATTTTTTCTCTGAAAAGGATATCAATTTTTATAAATTTGCTTCTTTTTCTAATTGCTTGTTTGTAGGCAGTGGTGATAACGGAAAAATCTATAAAACAATGGATGGTAAAAAATGGGAAGTGGGTTTCCAAACAGATGAAGAGGATATAAGAATTTTAAAAGTTTTTAACGGTTACCTTTATTTTGGATCATCTCCAAGAGGCAGAATTTTTAGAACTACAGTATCAAATGTGCCACCACCTAAAGTAATGGATGTGGTTTTTGAAGAGATAACATCACATAGTGCAGTAATAAAATGGACAACTGATAAAGAAGCAAGTTCAATAATAGAATACGGGACGGATTTAAATTACGGACATACAATAAGAAAAGAAGAAAAAGAAATAATACATAAATTAACTCTTACAAATTTAAAAGCCCTCACCAAATATCATGTTCGTATACTTACATATACTGATATAGGAAATTTTTCTGGTGTTGCAGATGACTGGACTTTTACTACAACTGCCGCTGTTACTCCAATTTTAACATCAAGGACACATCCTTCTCAGGATGAGTGGTATAATAAAAACGAAGTTGATATTTATTGGGGTGTGCACCCTGAAATAAAAAATTATTTATATACTATTGATAGGAATCCTGATACAATTCCGGATCCAAAAAAATGTGAGGTAACAACTAGTGATAGCGTTCTTATAAAAGGTCTTGAAGATGGTATATGGTATTTTCATCTTTTAATAGAGGACAAAGCTGGAAATATAAGTCCTACTGTTTCACATTACAGGATAAAAATAGATACTGTTTCATTACCACCTATAGTCACATCACCTACACATCCTGATCCCGAAAGGTGGTATAACACAGCTCCGGTTTTTACATGGGAAGAACCTGACGATTTATCAGGAATTGCTGGATATTATTATATGGTTGATGAGTTACCAACAACTATTCCTAATGAAAAAATAGCGCAGTGGACAGAAGAAAAAAGTGTAAAACTAGGTCTTTTAGAAGATGGCACAAAATATTTTCATATTATCTCAAAAGATAAAGCAGGAAATATAGGTACAAAAGCAACACATTATAAATTTAACATAGATACACAGGCAATACAACCGGTTATTAATTCAAAAACACATCCTGATCAGATGTCTTGGTATAACAACACAACAGTGGAAATCCATATATCAAAACCACATGATTTATCTGGTATTGATGGTTTTTATTATGTTGTAAATAGAATACCTGATTATGAACCGACAGAAACTGAGATGATATGGACAGAGCAAACTGATATTGAGTTGAAAGAAAAAACAGATGGAACATGGTATATTCATGTAAAATCAAAGGATTTAGCAGGAAATATTTCTAGAGGAACATCGCATTTTAAATTTAATATTGATACACAAGCACTTCCACCAAATATCTCATCAATTACTCATCCTGATCCTCAGAAATGGTATAACATAAAGCGTGGACAATTTAAAATAAGTCCACCGGATGATTTATCCGGTATAGCCGGATATTATTATGTTATTGATGATAATGAAAAAACTATTCCTGATGAAAAAAGTCTATGGACAGATAAGGATACAATATTTTCTGGTGATTTAAAAGATGGTAGATGGTATTTACATGTTGTTACAAAAGATAAAGCAGGAAATACAGGTCATCAGGCATCACATTTTATGTTCAATATAGATACAGTTGCAAAACCACCAGTAGTATATTCTCCTACCCATAAAGATCAGGAAGAGTGGTATAAAAATCCAACCCCACAGATTTGTTGGGATACACCAGAAGATATGTCAGGTATAGAAGGATATTATTATGTTGTGGATCAAAAACATTCTACAATTCCTTTAAAAGATACTGCTGAATGGACAGTATCTAATCAAGTGACACTTCCACAACTTTCGGATGGTATTTGGTATTTTCATATTATTTCAAAAGATAACGCTGGAAATATTGGACCAGAAGCATCTCATTTCAGAATCAAAATAGATACAACAGTTGAACAGCCAAAAATTTCATCTCCTACACATCCTGACGAAGATAAATGGTATAATATGCCACTTATAAAATTTACATGGACAGTGCCATCTGATTTATCCAAAATTAAAAATTTTTATTATTTGTTTTCAAAGGAAAAGCATATTAAGATAACTCCTGATATTGCTGTAAAAACAGATAAAAGAGAAGCAGATATTACAGCAACAGAAGAAGGTATTTACTATTTTCATCTCATTGCAGAGGATAACGCAGGTAATATAGGTGAAGAACCGGCTATTTTTACTGTTCATCTTGATTTTATTGCTTCTCCGCCAGAAGTAATATCAACAACACATCCAAATTCAGAGAAATATTACTCTGAAAAATATCCAGTTTTTGTTGTGGAGCGTGTGGATGATTTATCAGGTGTGGATGGATTTTATTATAAAATTGATAGAAAGAATGATACAATACCAGATAAAAAAGATGGAAAGTTTACAAAAGACACCACAA
Organism: Candidatus Goldiibacteriota bacterium; assembly: GCA_026418955.1. Taxonomy (GTDB): domain Bacteria; phylum Oederibacteriota; class PGYV01; order PGYV01; family DSYL01; genus DSYL01. Next base: position 4,312 of record JAOAAI010000174.1, read on the forward strand.
TAAAGATCAATGAACCTCTAGATGATGGTGAGTGGTATTTTCATATTGTTTTAAAGGATAAAGCAGGAAATATTGGGACAGAGGCATTTCATTATAAATTTAAGGTTGAAACAAATCCACCCGAAGTTAAAATCAATGAACTACCTGAATTTGTAAATTCAGAAAGTTTTGAAGTTTCTTGGGAAGCAGAAGATAAAGAATCTGGAGTTTTTGTATTTACCGTTGAGTATAAAGAAGGTGATAAAGGTAAATGGAAATTATGGCTTAAAGAAACAAAAGAGACAAAAGCAATTTTTAAAGGAGAGGACTCAATAACATATTATTTCAGAATAAAAGCAAGAGATAATGCAGGTAATTGGAGTGATTATTATGAAAATCCTTTGATAAAGACTACAATTGATGTGTCACCACCTACTGCAATCACACAGATTGTTGCCAAACCATTAAAAGAGGGTAATATATTATTGGAGTGGACAAAGGCGGTAGATTCAGTTTCTGGAGTTGATTATTATAGGATTTATCGTTCAACTGTATCTGGTCAAGTTGGTATGCAGATATGTGATGATGGAGTTGTAAAAGAAAATAAATTTATAGATGATTCAAAAGACTTAGAAGATGGAATAATTTATTATTATACAGTTCGTCCAGTAGATAAGGTTGGCAACGAAAGAGAGAGTGGTAATAAACAAATATTGGTTGTCTGTGATAAATTTGCTTTACCACCTGTTGTAAAATCTTCAACCCATCCAATACAGGATGCATGGTATAATACAAAAAATATAAAATTATCATGGGATACACCACAGGATGCAACTAGAATAACTGGATATTATTACATTTTTGATCAAAATCCTACAACAAAACCAGATATGAAGACAGGCACCTGGTATATTGATAATGAAATAGATATTAACAATGTTTCAGATGGAACATGGTATTTTCATATTATTTCAAAAGATGAGGCAGGTAATCTATCGGATGAGGCATATCATTATCAAATAAATATTGATACGACAATTCCAAAGCCACCTGTTGTTTCTTCAATCACACACCCTGATTTTAATCAATGGTACAATAACAATACACCTTCTTTTACATGGACAATTCCATCTGACCCATCTGGCATAGAAGGTTATTATTATGTTTTCAATCAAATAAAAGATACAATGCCCGATATAACAACAGCAAGTTGGACAAAGGGAACAATGGCATCTTTTGTTGATGTGCCAGATGGTATCTGGTATTTTCATATAATTGCCAAGGATAATGCAGGCAATATTTCTCAGGAAGCATTTCATATGCAAATAAAGGTGGCAATGACACCACCGCCGCCAGAAATTTTTTCAATAACACATCCTGATCAAAATAAATGGTACAGGGAAAGAACAATTCGGCTACAATGGAAAGCACCACAATATGTAAATGAGATTATAGGTTATTTTTACACTTTGGATAATTTTGAAGATACTATTCCATCTTCAAAACATTCAAAAACAATGGATACAAATATAAGTTTTCAAAATTTATCTGATGGGATTTGGTATTTTCATATTGTATCAGTTGATAAAGAAGGTGTTATTGGTAAAACAGCGGCTCATTTTAAAATAAAAATAAAAACAAAAGTTACCGTGAAAGGTACCGTAACGCAGTCAAATGGTATAATGCCACAACCAGGAGCAACTGTTGAAATTTTAAAAGAGGATGGAACTACACTTGGTGTTGCTATCACTGATAAGGATGGTAATTTTGCCATAGATAATTTACCTGTTGGCAAAGTTAAAATAAAAGTTGTGGCAAAAGGACTTCCACCGCAGATGATTTATGATATAGAATTAAAAGCAGACGAACCAGAAAGAATAATAAATATTTCAACGGAAATATTTGCAATATACGAGAAGGCATCTGATAAGTTTATTTTTAGTTATTATATTCCAGAAGATGGAACAGTAACAATAAAGGTTTATAATGAGATTGGTAAATTACTACATACAATTGAAGAAAAGAAAAAAGGTAAAATATATAATTCTTCTTCTATGTCATGTGCGGAATTTGAGCAGGGATTATATATGTATCAGATAACTTCCAAAGGGGATACATCAGGAAAACTAACAAGATATGCGATAAGGAAGATAAGGAAAGAATAAAACAGATGGTAAATGCCAAGTGGTAATTGATAAATGTAAAATGTAAGATGAAAGATGAAAGTTTAAAGTTATAAAATGTATAAAGGAGGTTATAAATAAAAATGGCAAAGATTTGTAAAGCATGCGATACAGAAAATAGGGATGAGGCAAATTTTTGCAGAAGCTGCGGTTCTCCACTTCCAAAAAAAAAAGAGGCTGTCATAATAGATAAAAATAAAATGAAAAAGGTAAGAGAATTCTGGATAAAAGTCGGATTGATTGCTTTTGGAGTCTTTGTTATTTTGTTTTTTGTTTTAAAAAATATTGAATATACTCATAAAATGGAAACATATAAGTCATATATAACAAAATTTAACAAAGAAGATGACCAGGCATTTGGAACAATAACCAAAGATAAATTTCTTTTTCAGTCACTTACATGGGGTATGACTATTGATGATATTAAAAAGATTTATCCATATATAATTGAATCAAGAGATCCAGATTTTTATTCATCTTGGACAATAAACCAAACAGATTACAGAGTTCCTGTACCACATGCTGATTTTATAAGTATTGGAGTATATAATAATTATGTTTATGCTTTTAAACTTGAGTTTGGTCCCATGGCTGAATTTCAATCGCAGATGTTAAAAGTGCCAAATAGGGATGAAATAATGTATGGCAGATTCAGGGGTTTAGAAAAAATATTTACAGAATTATATGGTCCACCAACATTTGATAAGGATGAAGTAAAAAAAATGGAACTTAAGCAGGCAATTAAAACATTAAAAGCAGGCAGATTACCAAATGGAATGCCAAGTAATATTTATAAATACTGGGAGTTGGGACAGACGAAAGCAGAACTTGTATTTTTTTCAATGAAAAATAAATTGCATTTGACTGTCAGATTTTTATATTTACCTGTTTGGAACAAGATAGGAAGATAAAATTTATTTTTTGAACTTGGAGATATTTAAGTGTGTTAAAATTTATTGTTGGAGTACAACGTTTTAACAACATTATATTATTTTCACTTATTATTGCAATAACTACTCTTTATTCAGTAAAGGATTACAATTTCATTTTAATCAAGGACTTTGTTTTAATATTAGGGGCTTTGATTTTTTCAATTTTTTTATTTTTTAAAAATTACATAAAAATAAAAAAAATAATAATATATCCATTGATTTTCATATTATGGATTGCTTTTTCTGTTGCTTTAAGTAAATTCAAATATGTTGGTATCCCTGTTGTATTAATATCTATAACCTGTTTTATTCTTTTTTTTCTAATTATTCACCTTGATTTTAATGTCAATAGAGTATCTGATATCATTGTTTTGAGTTTTGTTCCTTCTTTGATTATTGGTTTGTTACAAATATTTATTCCTGATAAGATGAAAATTTTTCTTGTATTTGGCAATAGGATTCCATCAACCTTTGGAAATCCCAATTTTTTTGGAGCATATATTGCTGCCATAACTCCATTTATCATAAATAGATTTTTTAATTCAAAGAATTTGTATTATAAATTTTTTTTGGTTTTACTTTTTTTTACATCTATTTTATTACTTATTTTTACAGGCTCAAAAGCATCTTTGCTTGCTTTTATTGCTGGAATTTTTGTTTTTATATTACTTTATTTTAGACATAAAATAATAAAAAATAAATCCATTATTTTGTCTATAGTACTATTTTTTATTATTGCAATAACCATTTTTACATTAATAGCACTAAAAAGCACTGATGACTCATTTTTTTTCAGAAAACAAGTATGGTCAGGGACTTTTAAACTTATACTTAATAATATGTTTACAGGCACAGGTGCAGGTAGTTTTTTTATAGTGTTTCCACAGTATAGACCATATGAATTAATGAAATGGACTTATGAGCATAGTTATGAAGTTTTATTTCCTGAAAATATTTTTTTACAAATAGGAGCTGAGACAGGTTTGCCAGGAATTCTTTTGTTTATTTATCTTATTTATATTATTTATAAAAATGGAATATTATCTCCTCCGGAGTATCTAGCGGGTCTTACTGCTTTACTTACTACTAATTTTTTTGGTGTTGACATAAACTATGCGCCTTCTATGTTTCTTTTTGTTTTAATAATTGGAATGGTATTGAAAAACAATGATGGTTATATTTCAATAAATCCATTTTATTTGAAAATAATATCATTCACATTTCTTATTTTTTTAATTTATGTTTGCACTTTCTGGTTAAATAAGCATATAAGCGGTATTTATACAAAAAATGGTGTGTTTTTTTCAAAGATAGGAGATTTTAAAATTGCAATAGAAAATTATAAAAAAGCTCTTAAATATTATGATAAAAATCTTGAAGCTCTATATTTTCTTGGTAGTTCTTATTATGATTCTGGCGATTTTGAAAGTGCGCTTAAAACTTTCAAAAATATTGAAAGATATGCTCCTGATTTTGTTTTATTGCATTATAAAATTGCAAAGATTTATAACGAACGTGGTTTGTATGAAGAAGCAATTGATGAATATAAAAAGATGTTAAAAATAGATCCATATTTAAAAGAAGCGCTTGTTGAACTGGCATATATATATTATAATAAGAAAACCAATTTTGATGAAGCAGAGAAATATTTGTTAAAAGCTCTTGAAAAATACAGTAATGATTCCAGATTATATTCTAATCTAGGCAATATTTATTTTATGTCTGGTGAAATAGAAAAATCAATAGAGAGTTTTAAAAAGGCAATTGAAATAAAACAGGATAAGGATTATTATTATAATCTCGGTGCTGTTTATTTTTCTATCAAGGATATAAAAAATGCAAAATTTTATTTAAAGAAAGCCGAAGAAATAGATCCATCTGATTCAAAAATAAAACAAATGCTTCGTATGTTATATAGATATGAGACAAAAAGATAAAATGCTATAATTTAGAAATTAGCAAAAAATTGGACTCCTATTTTCGCAGGAGTAACAATTAAAATGATAAAATATGTATTATTCCCGCGAAAGCAGGGATTCATGATTTTTATATAAATTAATAAAATTAGTATCCAGGAGAATTAAATTGAAAAAAATTGCTGTTTTTGTATCTGGCTCTGGCTCTAATTTACAGGCAATAATAGATGCATGTGAAGAAGGTTTTATTAAAAATGGTAGGATTGAAATAGTTTTCAGTAATAAAGAAGATGCCTATGGTTTGCAGCGTGCAAAAAACCATAATATAAATACATTTTTTCTTGACCCTAAAAAATTTAAAACTCGGGAAGAATATGATAAAATTGTTGCAGAAAAGATGAATGAATTAAATATTGATTTGATATGCCTTGCTGGTTACATGAGAATTTTAACTCCG
>JAOAAI010000053.1 GCA_026418955.1 Candidatus Goldiibacteriota bacterium
AATTATGGAGAGGGTGCACATGCACGGAGGAAGTAGTAGACAAGAAGGAGAAGGAATAACAAATATAAATGTTGTTCCTTTAATAGATATATGCCTTGTTTTATTGATTATTTTCATGGTGACTTCACCTATGGTGATACAGTCAGGTATTTTAGTGAATTCATCAACAGTTACTGCTTCTCATGGCAAATCAACAAGAAATGAAGCAGTGCAGGTAAAGTTAACTAAACAAAGTATTTTTATAAATAATAATAAAGTGGAGGCAGAGCAATTTCCTGCTGCAATAAAAGCAGCGCTTGATAATAATAAGAAAAAACTAGTGATGATAACATGTGATAGAGATGTTCAGCATGGACGGCTTGTATCTATACTTGATATATCAAAAATGCAGGGAGCAAAGACACTTGCAATAATGAGAGAAGCAAAAAAAGAAAAATAAAATAAGTTTTATATTAGGAGGATTTGACGATGGCTGTTGACACAAGTTTTGATGAAGAACCTATGTGTGAAATTAACGTTATACCGCTCGTGGATATCACACTTGTTTTATTGATAATATTTATGGTTGCAACACCTTTTATGACCCAATCAAGATTGTCGGTTACACTGCCTCAGGCAATTACTGATGAGGCAAAAGATAAAGAATATGTAACAATAACCATAGATAAAAATGCTAATATTTCAGTAAATGAAAAAAATGTTTATACTCCAAAAGAGATGGAAGAGGTTATTGCAAAAAAACTTATGAAGGTAAATGAAAAAGTAATAATTATAAAGGCAGATCTTGAAATTGATCATGGTACTGTCATAGATGCTCTTGATATTGCAAAAAAATTGAAACCTAAAAAAATTTATTTTGCTACACAGCATAAAAAAGAATTAAAATAAGAAAGGATGACTTATTATGTTTGCAAGTGATTATAATAGAGCTGGAGTTGTTAAATCATATTTTGTATCAATAACCATTCATCTGCTTATTTTTTTACTAATTTTCTTTTATCAACAGAAACAGAAGAGTAAATTAGCTGATTATACATTAACTGAAATAACAATGATTCAAGAAATACCAGAACAACCCAAACCAATGCAAATGCAAATAGAAAAACCAAAAAAAGTTTTTGATATATTAAAGCAAGTAATACCTATAAAACAACAAGCGCAAATTGAAATTGCAAAACCACAGAAATTAGAACTTGACAGACCAAAGCTTGAAATGAAAAAACCTGAAGCATTATCTCTTGATAAATCAAAAATTGAAAATTTAAAACCAGCTGCAAAACCAATTGACCTTGATAATGAAATAGGGCAAAGAAAAATTTCTCCTGCAATGGTTCAAGCACAAATTGATCTGCAGAAAAAACAAGCACTGGCATCAGCTCCATCTACAAAAATTGATTTAGGAGCACAGACCAAAAGATCTAGTTTATTACCTGTTGCAAATCCTGGCGGTATTTCACTTGATTCAAGTAAAATGCAAACTGGTATAAAACAATCAACATTTAAACTAGGTAAACCAACTCCTGAACCCAAAAAAGCATCTTCTTTGGCAACGGAGAACATAGTTATTGAAAAAAAGCAGGCATTATTGATACAAGGCGATATTGCAGGAAGACCAATACTTGTTGCAAAAAAACCAACTTATCCTTTATGGGCGCAACAGCAAGGATTAGAAGCATCGGTTACAATATATTTTGTTGTACGTCCTGATGGAACAGTAAAAGATAATTTGATAATAGAGCGCTCATCTGGTTATCCAGAGCTTGACCAACTTGCAAAAGAGGCATTACTGCAATTTAAATTCGCACCAATATCTGGCTCTGATGAACAATCAGGATATGCTACATTTAGATTTATGTTAGAAAAATAAAAGAGGTGTATAATGAAGAAATTATTTATATTACAAATAATTTCATTATTGCTTATATTTTCAATTTTTTTAATTGCAGAAGATAAGCAGCAGACATCATCCTCTGGCGCGACGCAAGAAGTTGTTGTAAAAGGGCAACTAAAAATTAAAATAGAAGCAGAAAAACCAGAACTAGTGATTAAAACAAATTCAAATGATGTTGCAGAAGCTGTGATAAAAACAGAAGAAGAAATTCTTGGGCTTTCTCCTTATGACATAAAAGATATCAGACTCGGGCTTCCTGCAATAATAAACGAGACAAGACCGGAATATCATGCATATCTAAATAATATTGAGACGCAGCCGATTTTTAAAATAGTGCCAAAAGTTCCTGCTGGAATAGAAATAGAGAAATGGACATTTAAAGTAACAGATCCAACAGGAGCGTCTGTAATGACACTTAAAGGCTCTGGAAATCTCCCTTCTAAATTTGAATGGGATGGTTTTGATAATAATGGAAATATGATGAAACTCAATGCTCCATATTTATATCTTTTATCTTATATGGATAAAGCCGGTAATCCTGGTTCTGTTAGAAAAAAAGAACCAAAAATAGTACAAGTAATTAAATATTTTAAAGATGGAAAATTTTATATAGAGGCTTCAAATTTTATTCTTTTTGAAAAACAGAGAAAAGATAGATTAACTGATAAGGGTAAAGAAATAATAACAGAGATAGAGGATTATATAAAGATGTCAAATAGATTTCCTGTTGAAATAAAAGTATACTCAGAAGACATAGACCTTGCAAAAGAGCAGGCAGATTCACTGCTTAGAATTTTTGAAAATTCACTTAAAATACCAAAAGATAATTTTGATATTAAAACATATAAAGACACCGATGCTCCAAGAAATTATAGAATTGTCTTTATAATTAATTCTTAATAATTTCTTTTTGTAAATTATTAAATCATTTTTTAAAATAGGTGTGATATGATTTATATCAAATATAGTGGAACAATACAAAATAGAAATTTAATACCACATTTAGAAGAAGAATTGATTGAAATCGCTCAGATAAGTAATTGGCAGTATGAACTGATTATTGAAAATTTTAATACTCTTACATCTGCAACTAGAAAAGGTCATATCAATAATTTTATTTATGATAACGATATTGATGATGAGGATTTATTGACTTTAAACAGTTCTGATGTTTTTCTGGAAGGTATTGCTATGATGATTGATAGCAATTCAGACCCGTTTCGTATTACATTTGATAAGTGTGGAAAACTTGCAATGATTTCATTTTGCACCAGTGATACTATAGGTTTTAATAAAAAACTTGTTGTAAAAAAATATGAATTTTTATATTACCCATATATCAAATTATATACAAATAATGCAGAAAAACATATTAAAGTAATAAAAATATTGGAATATTTAAAAAAAAGATATATAAAAGATCTGGAAGTAATTGATACATCGTTTTATTGGAATAATCGTGATGAAGAAGAATTGCGTGTTAAAATGTGGAAAATGATAAAAGATAAAAAAATAACTTTATAATAATATAATGAATATGCCAAAAGAGACCTCTCTTAGTAAAAATTGGATTGATATTAATTTTTTAATATCTTATTGTTTTTTTCTCTCCCTTATAGATAATAAAATGTTGTGAAAGGAAGTAAGAGAAAAATACAATTATAAATTTTTATTATTTTTGTAATTAAAAGATTTTAGATATTGCATATTTGAAATGTTAATAATGAATTTTTAATTTCTGGAGGATGCAATGAAACGCATTGCTGTTATGACAACGGGTGGCGATGCTCCTGGAATGAATGCAGCAATAAGGGCAGTTGTTAGGACTTCTATTTTTTCAGGTGTAGAAATATTAGGTATAGAAGAAGGGTTTCATGGACTTCTTGAAAATAAGTTTATTGAGATGTCCTTAAAATCAGTGAGTGGTATAATAAATAAAGGTGGAACAATTTTACAGACAGTTCGTTCAAAAGATTTTCATTTCAAATCAAAAAGAAGGATTGCTTATGAATATTTAGAGGATAAAAAAATAGATGGACTTATTATAATAGGAGGAGATGGATCTAAAAAAGGTGCATATATTATTTCAAAAGAAACAGGTATTCCTACAGTTTTTATTCCAGGTTCAATTGATAATGATGTTTATGGAACAGATATAACAATTGGTTTTGATACCGCTGTTAATGTTGGGTTGGATGCAATTGATAAAATCAGAGATACAGCATCATCTCATGAACGTATCTTTATTATTGAAGTTATGGGAAGAGAACATGGTTTTTTAGCGCTTGAAATAGGACTTACCGGTGGAGCTGAAATAATTCTCTTGCCAGAATTTAAAAAAGACATAAACTTAAAGCATATTTGTAAAGTTTTAGAGGCAGGTATAAGAAGAGGTAAGGATAGTTCAATAATTGTAAAAGCAGAAGGTGTTGGATGTATAGATAATCTTTCTAGCGAAATAGAAAAACGGATAGGGATGGAGACAAGATGCACTGTTTTAGGTTATAT
>JAOAAI010000080.1 GCA_026418955.1 Candidatus Goldiibacteriota bacterium
TATGTATTTTTCATCCAAAAAGTATATTCCCCTTCATCATCAAATATAAAAAGCATCCCATGATTTTGTGGTAATTTATTTATAAACATCAGACCAAGCTTTCTTTCAGAATCTGTTTTTGCAATTTTTAATTCTATCTGAATATTATTAATATTTAAAACTGCTTTTTTACAATTAAATAGATTTTGATTTTTAAATTTTAAAACAAAAAAAAAGATTACTATTAAAATAAAAAATAAGAATTTTATAAAATTTATTTTCCTCATTTCGAATGATATTTTTTTATTACCTCTTCTAACAAATTAAAATCTTTATTTTTTAATTCCATGTAAATTCCATTTAAAAAAATATAATATCTTTTTTTAAACTCAATATAACTACAACCTACTGAATCAAAATATGAACTTAATCTGTTAATATTATTTTTTTTGAGTTCTAAATTAAAATTTTCAAATTTTATACCTCTTTCACATATACAATAAATCAAAGCATATATATCACTCCTAGTGTAGCCAATTTTTTTAAGTGAAATAAGACTATTTAAAGTATTAGTACTTTTTTCAATACAATTTTGACTAAAATATTTTAAAATTTCATCAAGATAGTTAATATCATAATAAGAACGTGTTATAAGAGAGTTTGTTGAAACATTATTTGCTTCTATTTTGCAGGATAAAATAAATAAGATAAAAAAAAATAACATTAATTTTTTATATAGAGGTAGTAACGAGAGTCTCAGTAGAAAGAACCCCTGGAATATTTCTTATTTCGTTTACTACAACGCGAGATAACTGTTCTAAATCATGTGTTTCCATATCTAAAACTAAATCCCATCTACCGAAAACAGCAGACATATGAACAACTTCTTTTATGTTTCTCAATTTTGAAAGAACCTGTTTTTCTTTACCTGGAACTAGCTTAACCAAAACAAGACCTGTAACCATAAATACTCCTTAATGAGCCTGTTGTTGCGAATATTTTTTCAAAATAAACCTTTCTATAAAAAGAAAATATATTGCAAGTCCTGCAGCAATCCAAGCAGTTGCATATAAATATTCAGCTCCAGAATATTTTACAAGAATATCAAATCTACCATACAAAAGCGAAAATCTTGCCATAACGGTATTTCCAAAAGAAGCTCCAAAATATATCATAAGGAAGTATATACCAATGTTGGAAACTTTTTTTATAGGTTTAGTATGCTCAACAGAAAAGAAGAAATAAAACAAAACAGAAATAGAGCCAATAATCATTATTAATGCATTTATAAATTGGCCAGTACTCATATTCATAATATTTGCAAAAGGCTCTATAGTTCCAAGGATCTGGTTGATAAAATCCGTTGTAAGAACAGCAGGAAGAGCAAGACCAGCAGCATAACCCATCATAAAAGTAAACCCATATCTAGATATCCAGGAATATTTAGGTATAAATTGAGTTATTAAAGATATTCCAAGAATAGTTGGAATAATAGTCATCGTAACTGTTACATAATCACCACTTATAAAAGCTTTTTTAAAAGGATCCCATATCTGTGGAATTAGAAGCTTATATATAACAATCTGAATATGCCAGGCAAGACCTACCCCCATATAAAAATGTTCAGCTATTCTAAAAAATGGATTATCTTTGTATAAAAAAGAAAATATAAATAAAGTCAACCCTGCTGCAATCCATGCCCCAAATATTATTGTTATATCCATAAACAACTCCTTTCTAAATAAATTTCAATATCAATAAAACTATATTAGACATTACAATTAAAAAAATAACAAGAAGCTGAGCGACATTTAACGCATCTATTCCACTTGTGCCTTTCCAAGGATCATTTATAAGGTATTCATATTCAGCAGCACCTTTCATACCCCCTATAAGCCCTTTAAGTTGTCCCTTTTGGAGGTAAGGGCCATAACCAACTTGACTTATTGCAGTAACTCCCCCCATAACTGGAACACCATATTTATCTCCAACATATACCATCCAGGTATCAAGCAATGCTGTACCTGTTATGCAG
>JAOAAI010000189.1 GCA_026418955.1 Candidatus Goldiibacteriota bacterium
GCATGAAGTGGATAAAAATTCTATCATGATGTTCTGTCTTATCATAGGTGTTTCATTTGGATATTTTGTAGGTCAGATGGATATATGGAACAGAAAATTGAATACTTTAATTATGCATAGTTTTGAACCTAGGATTTTGCAGGGTAATATCATTTATCTATTTTTAATTCAATTATTATCTTTTTTTGCTAAATATATACGTGATGTAATCTGTTATCTTGCACTATTTATACTTGGGATTCCACTCGCAATAAAAATATTTGCAACTTTACCAGAGCAGATTTTATTTGGTTTGAAACTTGCATTCTGGATTGTCCCTATTCTTGGTTTTGCTGTTATTTATTGTTTGTTTCAGTCAAAAGATGGTTCTTTTTTTCATGGCATAATTTTATTCATTTTTTATATTATTTTTGCTTTTGATAAAACTAATATTCATTATTTTATAATATTGACTTCATTAATATCATTTTTGTTAATCTATAATTTAATATGGAAAGAAAGGAGCCAGAAGAATTGAAATTATTAAAATTATTTGAACTTATATGGGCAGGTATTAAATTAAACTTCTTACAATTATCATGGAATTTTGAGCGCCTGCAGAATATAGGTTTTTTATTTTCTTTTCTACATATTTTAAAAAGAATTTATAAAAATAATAAACAGAATTTTTTACTGGCTGTAAAAAGACATATGAATTTTTTTAATACTCACATATTTTTTTCAGCAGCGGTATTGGGTGTTATGATGAAACTTGAGGAAGAGATAAGCAATGAGAATCCTGAAACAAAAGAAAAAAATATAGAAGATACTAAAATTGGAATTATGGGACCACTGGCTGCAATTGGCGATTCCTTATTTTGGTCAGGAATAAAACCTTTAGCATTACTGATTGGTGCCGGTTTGATATATCTTTATAATTATGATACTAAAATTTTTTTAATAGCATCTTTTGTTTCTATATTGATTTATAATATTCCTAGAATTTTAATAAAATATTATTTGTTATTTAAATCATATTTTCAATTTACGGATTTATTTTTATTGATCCAAAAGATAAGATTTCAAGATATAATGAAATCTATAAAATTTTTTGGAATGGGCATCCTGGGAATCGTAATGGCAGGATATTTTAATTTTAAAGAAACATCAGTAATATCTAGTAGATTATTAGATTCCTTATTACTATTATTTTTTTTCATTTTTATAGTTCGTGCAATAAAGAGCAAAGTTGCTGTTTCAACAATTTTTATTACAATTGTAATTGGCTCTGTGATTCTTTCATATATAATAATAAGATAGGTGTTAAAATGAGATATTCAAAAAAAATAAGACTTGTTAATCAGTTGGGCATTCATTTAAAGGCAGCTGCTGCATTTGTAATGACTGCGGAAAAGTTTAAATCTGACATAAAAATAAAATATAATAATATTGTGGCAGATGGAAAATCAATACTGAGCATTTTAGGCTTGGGTGCACCTTACAATAGTAAAATAGAAATTATTGCTGAAGGTGTTGATGCAAGAGAGGCGATTATGAAATTAGAAGAATTGATAAAAAATAAATTTGGAGAAAAAAGATGATGTATAAAGGACAACCAGCTTCGCCTGGTATTATTATAGGAAAAATATTTGTTATATCAAAAGATATAAAATTTTCGAAATCTGAAAAAATAAAAGCCTCAAATGTTGAAAATGAAATTAAGCGTTTGAAACAGGCGATTGAAAAAACTAAACAAGATGTTTTATTGATTAAAGAAAAAATAATTTCTGATATCGGTAACAAAGATGCTGAAATTTTTGATGCATACATTCTTTTTCTTAATGACCGTTCATTTGTGGAAAAAATTTCAAAAATAATAAGAGAAGAAAATGTAAGTGTTGAATATGCTCTACAAAAATTACTGGAAGATTATATAAAGTTGTTTAATAATATTTCAAATAGTTATTTAAAAGAAAAAATTGTTGATATAAAGAGTTTATTTGAAAAAATTGCAAAAAATTTATCAGAAGAATCATCTGAATTATTTCCTAAAAAAGGTAAATGGGTAATAGTTGCACAGGAACTTTCACCTGCTGATACTGCAGAAATGGATAAAAAAAATATACTAGGATTTATTACAGAGACAGGTGGGGTTACATCTCATACAGCCATAGTTGCAAGATCTCTAGAAATCCCAGCAGTTGTTGGGCTTAAAAATATAACACAGCAAGTTAAAAAAGGTGATCTGGTTATCATGGATGGAGAAAAGGGAATAGTAATTATCAATCCTGATACAAATACGTTAGAGGCATATAAAAAAGAACGTTTAAAATATCTTATAAAGATTAAACTGTTGAAAAAATTGAAAAAACTTGATGCGGTCACACTTGATAAACATAAAATAATTTTAAATTCAAATATTGAGTTTCCTGAAGAAGTTGCAGTTGCAAAAGAACATAATGCAGATGGAATAGGGTTGGTAAGAACAGAGTTCATTTATATAAACAGGACAAATTTACCAACAGAGGAGGAGCAATTTTTAATATATAAATCAATAGTTGAAAAAATGGCACCAAAACCAGTTACAATAAGAACGCTTGATATTGGTGGGGATAAATTTCTTCCATATTTTAAGATTTCGCCAGAACAAAACCCATTTCTTGGACTTCGCTCAATACGTCTATCTCTTTCAAATCCGAGTATTTTTAAAACACAATTACGTGCTATTTTAAGAGCTTCTGCTTTTGGCAATGTGAAAATTATGTTTCCAATGATATCAACAATAGAAGAGTTTATTGAAGCCAAAAACATTGTAAATGAAGTAATGGAAGATTTAAAAAAGAAAAAAATAAGTTTTGATGAAAAAATAAATATAGGCATAATGATAGAAGTTCCATCTGCAGTGATAATGGCAGAAGAATTGGCAAAAAAAGCTGATTTTTTCAGTATAGGTACCAATGATTTAATACAATACACTCTTGCAGTTGATAGAGGTAATCCAAATGTTGCTGCATACTATAATCCTTTAAATCCAGCTGTTTTACGTATGATAAAAAAGACTGTGGAGAGTGCACATAAAAATTTCAAACATGTATCAGTATGCGGTGAAATGGCTGGAGAGCCGCATCTAGCATTTTTACTTCTTGGACTCGGAGTTGATGAACTTTCTGTGAGTCCTGCATCAATACTACAAGTTAAAAGATTGATCAGAAATATAAATTTCAGAGATGCATTTGAAGTTGCTGAAACAGTTTTAAAATTTGAAAAAACAGAAGATATAAAAGAATTTATACTAACCAGGATAAAATCATATTTGTTGAATAAATAATATTTAATATTTTTTAAAATTGAAAATAGTGGTGATTAAAAAGGGAGCATATATGAAAATAAGAAAAGCTGTTATTCCTGTTGCTGGATTGGGAACCAGATTTCTTCCATATACTAAAGCAATACCAAAAGAAATGTTGCCTATAATGGATTTACCTGTTATTCATTTTATTGTAGAAGAGGCTGTTAATTCAGGTATAAATGAAATCTTGTTAATAACATCCAAAGATAAAAAATGCATAGAAGATTATTTCAGACCAAACAAAAAACTTGAAAATTTTCTTAAACTGAGAAATAAAAAGGAATGTTTACAACAGTTAAGAAGAGTACCTGATAATTTTAAATTATATTCAGTGATCCAGAAGGAACCAAAAGGTTTAGGACATGCCATACTTCTATCTGAGAAGTTTGTTAATGGCGAATATTTTACTGTTTTTTTACCGGATGATTTGATTTTTTCTGAAAAACCTGTAATAAAGCAAATGTTGGAGATTTTTGCAAAATATAAAAAACCGGTAGTTGCAATTGAAAAAATAGAAAGAAAAAAAATCAGTTCTTATGGCATTATAAAACCAAAAAAAGTATGTAATGGTATTTATGATATTTTAGATATTATTGAAAAACCACCAATAGAAAAAGCATTTTCTAATTTTGGGATTGTTGGTAGATATATTTTACCACCTGAAATTTTTAAATATATAAGAAAACAGAAAACAAATATTAAAAAAGAAATACAGCTTACTGATTCTTTAAAAGAATTGATAAATATAAATGGTATTTTAGGATATGAGTTTGAAGGGGTAAGATGTGATACTGGAGATAAGACAGAATATATGCTTGCGATATTTAGATATGCATCAATAAAAAAAGAATTAACAAAAAGATTTAAAAAAGAAATAAAAAAAATGTTTAGAATTTAAAAAAATTTCTATAAAAATATATTCAATAAAAAAAATGGAGCAATAGATGTATACTATCATAATAATAGGTGGTGTAGCAGCTGGAATGAGTGCTGCTGCTGCTGCAAAAAGAATCAATCCAAATGCAAATATTATTGTTTTTGAAAAAGGAGAACACATTTCTTATGGCTCGTGTGGGTTACCTTATTATATAGGTGGAATTATACCAGATATAAATAAATTAATTGTATTGGATTCAGAAAAGGCAAAATCTAAAAA
>JAOAAI010000197.1 GCA_026418955.1 Candidatus Goldiibacteriota bacterium
ATCTAAAGGCTGTCTTTTGGAATTATCCAGAACTTACAGAACCTAACAATTTAAAAAAACTACTAAAAGAAAATAATGATGAGGAAAGAGAGTGGATTCTTCAGCGTTTTATGGAACACGGAAGGGTTGTGGACACTATAAATTATTTTGGAGTAGAAACAATCGCTGAAAAGATTAAAAGATTACGGTTGACCCCTTACACAAAAAAAAGGGACAAGGATTCTGGAGGTTTATGGAAATAGAAGAGAATAGAGAACTTTATACATTTGACTTTAATGACTTTTTGAGTTTTTTTAAAAGACTTACTGAATGGATTTATGAAAGGGGTAGGGTATAAACAATATAACCTTTAAAGCCTCAAAAAATTTTGATTTAACCAGTCTTTTTGCACCCCTGCCTTTTTTCCTCATCCCTTTTCTCGGCGGAAATCACCTATCGCTGTTTTATATAACAATAGATAAATTTTGGATAGAAACAACATTCATTTTTTTACTTGTTTTAGCAGTTTTGTTTGACTGGATAAAAGATTTAAAATCAGAGAATTTAAGAGAAGATTATAAAAGTATAAAGCTTTTTTTATTATTATTTATGCCCTTCTTCTTAATCAATGTTCTAAGCCTATTATGGACATGGAATACTTTAGACACCTTAAAGGAGATAAATATTCTAATCTGGGTAATATGTATTGTATATTTATTTTGTATTATCAAAAACAAAGAGAATGCTTTAAAGGCAATTGTCATTGCTTCTGCGGTAATATCCATATGTGCCATAGTTCAATCAAAGGTACTTTTTCCTAAACTCATAGAGACGTTTAAAGGTGAGAGATATGGGGACATGGTAATGGCTCAGTCAATACCTTTTGCATCTTTTTTATACCACAATGTCTTTGGAGGGTATATGTGCTTTGTTTTGCCATTGTCAATATATTTCGGTATCTATCTAAAAAAACGCCTTTTTAATATTACCACAATTTTTATTATAGCGGGTTTAATACATTCTACATCCCGTATTGCAATGGCAGTTTCAGGTCTTTTTTTAATTGTTTCTGTCTGTTTTATGTTAAAAGAGAAAAATATAAAGGGTATATTGAATTTATTATTGATTGTAAGTATTAGTATTTTGCTGGTGATTGTTCTACTTATGACTGACTTGAGTGGATTAACATCTGAATTAACTAAAAAAGCTCAAGCTACAAAATCAGAGATAAAAACGCTAAACGCAAGGACGGAAATATGGCAGAATTCTTTTAATGCCTTTATGGCAAAACCGATTATCGGTTTCGGGGCTGGTACCTCTGAATTTGCATATAGAAAATATTTTGATGGTGGCATATATACGAAATACACGCATAATTTTTTTCTTAAAATTTTAATTGAGACAGGTATCTTAGGTTTTTTATGCTTTTTAATTTATCTTATTGGTTTTCTCTATTATCTAAAGGGTAAATTAAGATATCCCACATATTTTTTTGTCTTTATTTCTATTTTAAGTGGACTTCTCTTTGGAATTGTGGATTTCTCTTTTGATATGCCTGCTCATACAATAACATTTTTTATACTTTCATCTATTTTTTTTAAAAATGAAAATAAAACTGTTTTTTTTAAAAACAAATTTTCAAAAAAAATAGCATCTATTTTTATTATTGCAGTCCTTTTAGTCTCTTTTATATTTACTACAAAGGTATGTTTAGCAAAAAAATCAATAGAAAACGCAAATGCTTTACAAGAAAATGGTTTTTTTGTAGATGCCTTTAATTATTATAAGGAGGCAATAAATGAAATGCCTTTGGATAATGAAGGTTATATCGGCATCGTTTCCATCTTAAGAAGGCAATATCAGATTGAAACAAACATTAAAGAAAAGACATATATAGAAAATTTAATTATCCACAAATTGAAATTAATGGAAAAAAGGCCTGGAATAGATTCACAGATCTATTTTGTTACAGGTTTATGTTATGAGACCTTAGGTATTGATATTAAAGCCGAAGAATATCTTTTAAAGGCGTTGTCATATTTCCCTTCATCTGCTTTATATTTAAGTGAAATTATAAGATTTTATCTTATAAGGAATGAATTTGATAAGGCAAGCTTATGGATACAATCGGCAGAGAAATATTTTGAGAGATATAGAGTTTCAAAAAACCCTGTAGGCTTTTATGTCTTTAAGATAAAAGATATGCAGGCTCAGATTGAATTTATAAAAGGTAATAAAATAAATGCATTATCAATTTTAAAAGATAATTTACATGATATTTTAGCAGATAAATATTTGATTTTTAATATAAAAACTGGTCTAAATATTTCAAAAATCCAGCTAATAAAGTACTTTGAAGAAAGGCTACAAGAAATTGAAAAAAAGGTGGGTAATGGGTGACAAATAAGGAAATTAATTTGATTTTATTTAAAAATGACATGCACAAACAGTTACATTTTATATAGACCTCATTAATATGTTTACCCAAAAATTTAAAATTAAGACACAAAAACAGTTTTTGATTAATTTCTGAACTGTAGCCCATCATGGGCTTATTAAAAAAATTAAAATGAATTAAAAATCTTTTGTTGTGATAATTTTGAGGCTTTGGTAAAATTTTTAACAAAAAACTTGTATTTTTTTTAAATAAAATGTATCAAATAATTAAAATGTAGTATCCATAAGGGTTAACAAGGGTTATTATGACATTTGATAGAAACGAAGCAATCAGATTTGGTTGGGATACAACAAAGAAAAATTTGGCCTTTTTTATTGGAATCCTTATAATTTCTGGAATATTTCAATTTTTACCTGATGTATTTAATAAATTTGTTTTACAGCCCGTCAAAGGAAACCTAATCCTTATTCTGTTCCGTATGATAGTTATTTTAACCTTTGCTGCTATAAATATGATTATTTCTATTGGGCTTATAATAATTCCTCTTAAATTTGCTGACAATGAGAAACCTCAGTTTGCTGATCTGTTTTCAGGTGCTCGTTTCTTTTTTAAATACATTATATCATCAATATTATGCGGTATAATTGTCATTATAGGGTTCTGCCTATTGATTATACCGGGTATTATATTGGCCATAAGATTTTCTTTTTACATGTTTTTTATAGTAGACAAGGATGCAGGTCCAGTAGAGGCATTAAAAAGTAGTTTTAATCTTACTCGAGGTCATACCTGGAATATCTTTATATTTGGTATAATATTAATTTTATTGAATTTTTTAGGAGTTCTTGCACTTTTTGTAGGACTTTTTATTACAATACCAATTACAATGGTTGCCTATGCTTATGTATACCGCCAGCTTACTTCTGAATCTTTAGAAATGGCAGTGCCTAAGGCGGATTTTCTCTCAGAAACAAAAAAAGACATACAACCAAAGATAATAGACATTAGTTATAAAGACGAAAAAATGGGAAAAATGATTGATGAGACAGAAAAATCAAAAGAAGATATATTAGAGCAAAATCAAGAGGAAAGAGCAAGTAAATATGATGATGTGTCTGATTCTGAAAGGAAAAAAAGAGATAAGAAACAGAGAAAAGAGAAAAGTAGTTCTAAACTCCCATCAAAGGTTCAGATACTCAGTAAGATTGGTCTGAGCAGGACAGGGGAATTAATTGGTGTTGACATAGGAACATCTGCCATTAAATTAAGCGTAATAAAGAAGACAAAAGATGGCTATACATTAACCCATCTTGCAAAGAAATCATATAAAGAGAACTTGCTAAGTGAGGGAAATATAATAGATAATAATTTTGTTGCCCAGGAGATTAAAAATATAATCACCGCAAACAAAATAAAAAGCAGCATAGCTGCATGCGCATTATCGAGCTACAGTGTTATTACAAAAAAGGCAAGGCTACCTATCTTCGAGGAAAAGGGCGTAAAAATTGAAAAGTCTAAAAAATTAATATTTGAAGACACTGCATCAATAGAGGCAGAGATTGAAAATTCCATACCTTTTCCATTAAGAGATATTAACTACAGTTTTCATGTGTTAGGGTTAGATCAAGAGGATGAGAATTTTGTTAACATTTTAATAGTGGCAGCAAAAAAAGAGATAGTAGATGGTTATATAAATACTTTTAAAATGGCAGGATTAAATCTCGTTCTTCTTGATTCAGACATACTTGCCCTTATAAATATAGTGGAACAGATATA